>JAUWRQ010000017.1 GCA_030610515.1 Candidatus Eiseniibacteriota bacterium
AGACCACTTGCGTGTCATGCGGGTTCCCTCCGGGTTCCGACGGCCGAGACGGTCGGCTCGCAAGGCAAACGCGGCCTGGGGGCAGCCGACGTTTCAGGTTCGAATGCTCCTAACACCCTATGATAGCACAGATTACGCAGTGAATCAATGATCACCCCGGAATGCGGAGTGCCGTGCCGGAGGGAATCTCGCTCCAGTCCACGTCGAACCCTCCGACGATCTCGGAGGACACAACCTCGAATCCGTCCCCCTTTCCGCGCCAGAGCGTGTAGTAGAGCGGACGCTCGCTCGTCGGGGACATGCGGGCGTGAGCGACGAGCGAGCCGGCGGAGGCGAGAAAGCAGTTCACCGCCGTGAAGTCGACGATGTCGCGCAGGGAGTCCTCGACCGACTCGGCGGGCTGCTCATCATCGAGCCTCGTCAGGACGTGATAGAAGAGCGCCTCGGAATCGATCGTGCCCTGGATCGCGAAGGACGGGTCCCACGAAAGCTGGGATCGGTCGTTCACGGCGCCGTTGTGACAGAAGACGTACTCCGCACTCTTCCAGGTCGCGATGAACGGATGTGTGTTCTCGACGGCGATGGTGTCCCTCTCGCGTGTTCGTCTCGCGTGGAGGAGGGCGAGGTTGGTGGTGACATCTGCGAGCCGGTCGAAACCATCATCTTCGAAGCACGGAGTCGTACTGCGGTGAACGGAGAACCCGGCGTCAGTGAGGAACGCGGCACCCCAACCGCAGTCGTGCCGTAGCGACGGTCCCCGACTCCGGTACTCGTGAACGTACGCGGGGTTCTCGTTCAGCGCCATCGCGCGGAGCGCGTCAACGAGAGGTCCGACGTCGAATCGTCCGACTGCTGCGATCATTCTGCACATGGCGTCATCCAGTGCCTGAGTTGAGTCACCGGCGGCTGCTGTCGTCCTGTCGCTCGACGCTGCCGTCCCGCCGCCGGCGCCGTCAGAGCAGCGCTTCCGCGAGGAGCCTGACCGCGTTCCTGAGTATCAGCGCCCCGTCGTGCTCGAGTGGCCTCGGGACGTCGAGCCCCTCCCACTCCTCGTCGGCATCGAAGACGCTTTCATCGTAGCAGGGATGAAACTGCACGCCGTAGATCGGCAGGCTCTCGTGGCGCATCGCCTGGACCGGGCAGTAGACGGACGTCGCGACAACACGGAATCCGGCGGGCACGTCCGCAACCTGCTCCGAGTGCTGCTCCGGAACAAGGGCGCGCTTGTCGATCCCCGCGAAAACAGGATCATTCCCCACGAGGTCGATCTCGAAGAGACCCGTTCGCTTCGGGCGCGTCACCAGCGGAGCACCCAGGGCCTTCGCGAGGAGCTGATGCCCGAAGCAGACGGCGAGTGTCGGAACTCCGGTCGCCACCGCGGACCGGAGAACTTCTTCCTCCTCCAGCATCCACGGGAGCCCGGACAACACCGATCGGTCGCTCCCCGACAGCACGAGCGCGTCGCACCGCGAGCGTGAGAGCCAGCTCGAGGGCTCACCGAAACCCCGGAGCGGGTTCACCTGCTCCGTCTCGAAGCGCTCGTCGAAGGCCACCGACAGCTTCCCGGCGCCGTAGGACGAGTCCGGCTCGTCGTTACTGATGACGATGGCCCTGCGTCGACTCGACAACCAGAGATTCTCCGTGGCCCCCGGGCCTCTCCCCCCGGCCAAGGCGCCTGATGATGAAACGGGCGAATGGAACGGCTGCGGCTCGTTCGATCCCCCGTGGGCCTAGCGAGTACATCACGTTGCCGACGCTCCTGAGCGCCATCATCGCGGGGACGATCTCCGACCGGACGCGCGACGAGTAGAGCGTCGACGCGGCGGCGACTCCGCCAAGCGACGACGCGGCGGCGGTTCCGCTCAGCGACGACGCGATCGCCTCGGCGGCCATCCTGCCGCTCGCGATGGCGTGAGGTATCCCCTCGCCGCTTATCGGGTCGACGAGACCCGCCGCGTCGCCCACCAGCATGATTCTTCCACGGGCCAGTTCCCGGAGACGCACGTCCGCCGGTATCGGCGCAGCGTACGGCCCCTTTTTCTCCCAGGACCGCAGGCCCCGCGACCCGATGAAGGACCAGAGATCATCGAGAATCCACTTCCCGAACGGACGCTGGGAGTAGACGCCGACGTTCAGGTGGTCGCGCTTGGGGAAGACCCACCCGTACCCACGGAGCGTCGCCGTGGGATCGAACGTTACCGTTCCGGTGTGACGCGCAAGCTCCGACTGGGAAGGAGGGAACGCCCTCACGTAGGCCTCTCCGCGAAGTCGCGGTCTCGCGCAGCCCATGGCTAGGGCCACGGAGCTCCGAGGACCGTCGGCCCCCACAAGAAACCGTCCGCGCACGGTCCTAGCACCAGCGGTCACATCCACGCCGTCAGATTCCTGCCTGACGCCGCGCGCGAGTGCTCCGAACTCGATGACGGCTCCCGCTTCCTCCGCGCGCCTGGCGAGCAGCGCGTCGAGTTCGCGGCGAGTGGTCGTGCGAACGAGCGGCGCCTCACCCGTCCAGGTGACAGTGGTTCGTCCCACCTCCATGCGCAGACGGTTGGCAGCATCGTGCGTCACCAGGTCGGCGTCATCTCCCAGGAGCCCGAGTGCGGCCTGAGTCAGGCCAGCTCCGCACGGCTTGGAGCGGGGAAACCCCGCCATCTCGAGAACGACGACGGAGAGCCCCAACTCAGCGGCGCGGCCGGCGCAGCTCGCGCCGGCCGGACCGCATCCCACCACTATGAGATCGAATCGCTCGTTCGTCACGCCCCGAACCTCCTACTGGAGGTCGATCTCTCCGAACGACTCTGGATTGTAGTCGATGGGGACCTGCCAATCCGCGCTGCCCGAGGATCTCTGCTGCTTCCGTCGGAAGTTGAGGCGCCACGTCTTGGCGCCCTCCGAGCCCAAGGTGTGGAAACCGGGGGCTTCTCCCGTGCTCTCCCCGGGCTCGCTCTTGAGCGTCTCGAAGGGAATCCGCAGCTCCACCGTCCACCGGTCGTCGGCGCGGCTCGTGGCCACGCCGTACTCGCCGTTCCACTCCGGATGGACGGGCCACCACATGTTCTCGTCGAAGGTTATCTCTTGATCGAAAACGACGCCGTCCGGGTTCACGTAGATCTGGTAGACGGTAACATCCTCGGGATCCGGTTGGAGAAAGAAGCCGACGCAGTCGTCGCGGTATACCGCGTCGTCGCGCTCGCTCGCCGCGGACTGGAGCTCGTCCATCGCGTCATCGAAACAGACGACCGATATGACGAGGTTCTCCGTGTCGTGCGCGAACAGGAACTCGGTCTCTCCCTCCACGGGCTCGTAACCGCTGCCCGTGTAGAGTTCGGTAACCCGGGCGGCCTTCTCGCGAAGGAAGTCGTCGACCTCGCCGTCGAGTTCCAGCGCGTCCGTGATCCGTGGCGCCTCAATCCTGCGAACGATGCGGGCCACCTGCTTCACCTCAAGTTCCCTCCCATCCGAGAGAGGATACCCGAGCGACACGGTCGGGGCCGGGTAGATCCCCCCACTGCTCGTGGCAGCGAAGGTGAGCTCGTGTGTCGCGCCCGGCGGAATGCTGTAGCCGACCGTCGAAGGCTCCACCTGCCACTGCTCCGGCACGGACCACACGGCCTTCCCGTCGAGCGTCCTCGTCGTCGCGTTCTCCACCGTGAGAGTGAGCGTCGACTCCGCGCTTCCCTCACCCGAGACGGCAAGACGACTGATCTCGATCAGGTCTCCCTGGATGCGCTCGATCTCGTCGAGGAGCTCGACGGGGACCAGATCACCCCGATAGATCTCGCCGGTTTCCAGGGCATGGATCTCGAGTTCGTAGCCGTCCTCCATCACGGTCACCATGGCGAACTGGAAGAACTCGCCGGTCAGCACGGGCTGTGCTGCGTCCTCGTCGATGCCTCCGCCTGAGCTACCGATGGTGGTGTACTCGATCCCGTCGAACTCCCCCGAGAAGAGCCGGTGATAGTGTCCGCAGAAGACGGCGTCGGCGCCCGCCTTGACCAGCGTTTCATGCAGGGCGTCAGGCTCGCCCCTCCGAAGGGTGTTGTCCCAGAAGGGCTTGTGGAAGAACACGAAGATGTTCTCGGCGTCCGCGTTCCCGAGGTCGGAAAGGAGCCAGCTGAACTGCTGACCTCCGATCGCGCCCCATGTCTCGATGCGACTGTTGTCGAGGATCACGAAGTGCGTGTTCTCGTGGTCGAATGAGTAGTGCGGCTTCTGACCGGTCTTCTCTGTGTACATCGCCTCCGACGTGTCGTCCCAGATATCGTGGTTCCCTGGTGTCAGGTGGATGGGGACATCGACGAGGCGCAGCAAAGCCAGCAGGGAATCCCACTCGGCGTCAGCCCTCTCGTAGTCATCCCCATACCCCTCGATGTGGTCTCCGACGGTGACCACGAAGTCGGGATTCTGCGCGTTGATGGCCTCGATCACCCTGGGATACACACCCGGAGTGTGGCCGCCGGTGCGATCCGAGAGGATCGCGAATCGGAAGATCTCTTCTCCGGTACCCTTGGCCGCAGCCGGCGCGCAGCACGCGACCAGGACGCAGATCGCCACGGTGGCCAGCATCAATCTCCTGTTCATTGCGTTCTCCTTTCGTCTGATGAGCCCGCAAGGTCCCACTGTTCCGTCGGCAGGCGCACCCATGATGCTATCCACAGGGGAGCGGCGTGTCAACCGGGCTCGCGCCGCGTCCCCGAACCGTGCCCCGAAGGACAGGCGGGCGTCCCGGGACCGAGTTCGCAGAGCGAGCGGAGTCTCCCGGTCAACCTCGGACAGCGAACTCGACTCGGGAACTCTCACGGATCGTCCGTCGACCGCCGCCCGTTCGGAGTGACCATCATCGTATTGACGACTCGTGCAATAATCTGTTTGAATCTTGAGAGGTCGTTGCTACCATACTCAAGCATCCACTTGCACAGGCAAACGACGCCCCTGGAGGAACACCGACGTGCGCACGTGTCCCGACTGCAGCTGCCAGTTCGACGACTCGACAGAGATATGCCCACACTGTGAGGTGCCGCTCGTGGCGGATGCGGAGACCGAGAGTGCTCCCGAGGACAAGGTAGATGACGATCTTCCCGTCGAAGGTCTTGTGGTAATAGAAACGACGTCCGACGACGCGCGCGTTGGACAGCTTCGCGAGTTGCTGGAGGACAGCGGCATCCCGTGTTTCCTGAGTGACGAGCTCTTTCCTAGTAGAGACATCCCGGAAGAGACCCGGGTGTTCATTCCGAAGGAGATGGCGCGCGACGCGAAGAAGATCATTCGCGAACTCGTGACCTGAAGAACGCTTGAAGCGAAACGTAACGAGGCGCGGTGCTCCCGGCACCGCGCCTTCCTCTTCACCCGACGTATGTCCCGTCCACCCACGCGTGTTCGTCCACTCACCCGCGTGTCTCCCGAGTCCCGCGACGGATGGGCCTCGCGCGAACCGCTATCGCTTGTAACCTATCGTGCGCAGGAATTCCCGGCGGGCGTCTGCGTCGTCAGCGTCCTCCACTCCGACCGGGGGCGAACCGTCGACGACCCCCAGCACACCCCTCCCCTGGGCTGTTTCCCCGACCAAGACCTCGACGGGATTGGCCGTTGCGCAGTAGATCCCGCAGACTTCCTGACAGGCCTTGACCGCGTTGAGCGCGTTGATCGGGAAGGCGTCCTCCATGACGATGACAAAGCTGTGACCGGCACCGACGCTCTCCGCGATCGTCGTCGCCGCCTCGATCAATAAGTCGTCGTTGCCGTCTCTCCGGATGAGACACGGACCCGACGCCTCGCAGAACGCTACGCCGAATCTCGCGCCGGGAGCGGATGAGATCATCGTCTCGTAGAGATCCTCCACCGTCTTGATGAAGTGACTCTGACCCAAGATGATGTTCGCACCTTCGGGGAACGAGATCGGTACGCTCAGAATCTCCATGGCAACCTCCTTCTACCGGGCCCGCACACATGGTAGCAGAACCGCGCGCCGCTCGCCACGCCGCCAGACAGGCAACGGCTGATCGGCACGCGGGGACCGTGCATGCCGCGCTGGGACCGTGCTACCGCACGAGGACCGTGCTGCTGCACGGGGACCGTGCATGCCGCGCTGGGACCGTGCATGCCGCGCTGGGACCGTGCTATCGCACGAGGACCATGTTGCCACGAGGGGAGTTCTGGAGCTACACTCTGCATCGGGCGCGCCCGACCGTTGGGCGGACCGATCGTGCGTCGCCCGTTCGCACGTGGATCGCTGGGTGGTATTCCAGGATGGGGAGAGCAGAGTGCGGGTTCTCTACGTATCAGAGGTGCAATGGCTCTCGCAGGTGTCGCGGAAGCACCTCATCGTCAGACGGCTGCCGGACGACTGGGACGTGCTGTTCGCCTCGCCCGCAAACGCAGCGCCGGGCGAGAACAGCTTCAGGGTGAGGGCCGACGGCGCACATCCGAACGTCAGCTATCTATCTCTGCCCCTCCCGAAGCCGGATTCAGGGATGCCCCTCGTCCGCGGGTTGACAAGGCCCCTAACCGCGTACGGAGCGCGCCGTCTCTCGGGGCTGGCCCGATCGTTCAGACCCGACGTCATCGTCTGCTCCTACCTCTGGGCCGCGCCGGCCCTCCCCGCCTTCCGCTCGCTTGGTGTCCCCGTCGTCTACGACCTGAACGACATGCACCCGGAGTTCTACCAGGAGCGTCGGCGCGAGGCGGACGAGATGTTCCGGAGGCTCCTGGACGGCGCCGACGAGATCGTCTCCTCGTCGGACCACCTGAGAGACGTGGCGGGACGGGGGGTGGTGATCGGGAACGGCGTCGACCTGGACACCTTCAGGGGAAGGACGGAGGTGCCGCTCCCCGACGAGCTGGCCGCGAGTCCGCTGTCGACGTGCGCGGACCTCGTTGCCTACGTCGGGTCCGTGGACTCCAGGGTCGATTTCGAACTGCTCGAGGCTGTCGGGCGGCGTCTGTCGGATGCCGCGCGCGACACGGGCCTCGTCGTCATCGGTCGCGTGTTCGAGGCCGCCTCCGATGGTGTCGCGAGGCTCGAGAAGACCCTGGGCGAACGCGTGCTCTTCACGGGTCGGGTACCCTACGAGCAACTCCCCGAGTTCATGTCGCACGCTAGCGTGGGCCTTGCGCCCTTCGTCCTGTCTCCCAGGACGCGCGCCATCAATCCGAACAAGCTCTACATGTACGCAGCGATGGACATGAACATCGTGTCCACTCCTTTTTCCTCTGAGATAGAGGAACAGAGTGAACTTGTCTATGTGGCGAGCGGCCGCGACGACTTCGCCGCGGCCACAGAAACGGCGCTCGGCGACGAGAACCGCCGCCGAGCAATCCGTGAGTCCATTGCGCTTCCGAACAGCTGGGACCTGAAGGCGGAAGCGTTCGCCGATCTTCTGGTCCGCCTCTCCTCCAACTAGTCGATACTGTCCTCGCCGGCCCCCGCAGGCCGACCCGTCCCGAAGTCGGAGGTGCCTTCCATCTCGACGGCGGCGGGATCGTCCGCTTCGATTACATCGGGTTCGCCAACTCTGACGCGACCGGCAGGAAGGTCGTGATCATGGATCTCAGGCGGCTCGCCCTCGACGGGCTTCCCGCAGTCGCTACAGCCGTCCCACGGCACCATGTAGAACGAGAGCGTCTCGGCCGGGTACCAGTAGTCGAGTTCGATCTCATACCACTCCGGGTAGTAGCCGCCGGCCGACACCTCCACTCCGAAGTCGCGCTCCTCCGGACCTCCGCGTCCGTCGTCGTAGAGATAGCCACCGTGCGCGGCGACATAACCCGCGGGGTTCACGTGCCAGCTTCCGCGGTAGTCCCAGCTCCACCAGGACTCCTCGTAGAGCTCCACTACGGCCCAGGATATCGGAGCGTAGGTGTAGTAGTCGTACACGTGAACGTGGAGCACGGCCATGCGTGGAGCGCGGCCGTGGTCGTTCCACCAGCTGGGCACGAAGATACAGCCGCTCACGAGAACCAGCACCAGGAAGAGCACGGCCGTGAGTGCGAATCGTCCCGCGTTCGGTCTCATGTGCTCAAACCTCCTCTTCCCCTCGGCGCCTTCCCCGACTCTGCTTGTGACTCCGGAACGACGACTCGTAGCCGGAGGGCGCGGGCCCACAGGTCCGTCAGTCGTCCAAGATCCTTATGTCGAAGTCTATCCATTCGATGCGCGGGAGTTGCCGGGGCTTTCCGCCGTCGACCCTGAAGTCGTCGACCTCGATCTCCACGATGAGATCCCCCGTTCTGACCGCATACACGCGCCCCTCGGAGGGCCGGTCTCCGTGCTTCCCCTCGACATCGAGTCTGAAGATGGTCTCGCTGCCCCAGCCGTCCTCCCACACGATACGCCCGACGATCTCGGTTGGATCACCCTTCCGGCTCTCGACGCACTCGATGTTGACGACGAGCGGGCTCCCGCGTCGTTCCACGTTGCGGTAGTAGGAGTCGGAGCAGCGGTTCATCCGGAACTCGTCACGGAAGACCGTACCGTGGTCGCCCTGCCAGTAGTACCCATCGCTTCCGTGTCCGTAGTGCTGATCTTCGTAGCTGTCGCGCCAGCTGCTTCCTCTCTGCGACCAAGGGTAACCCGACTCCACGTAGAACGTCACCGAGTCGCATCCCCAGCGATCACGACGGTCGCGCCAGTCAGGGGGCACCGGCCAGTTGCCGCCCGAGCCCACGACGACCCTGCCGTGGCGCCACGGGGAGCCTCCGCCCCGCTGCCCCGGCGGCAAGTTGCCACCGGGGCGACCGACGATCACTCTCCCTCGATGCGGTGGGTAAGGGGGGATCCAGTACCCGCCGCCCGACACGCTGGGCCAAGGAGCACTGTGTCCGCATGCAAACAGCGTCTCCTCGCCCCCCGGTCCAGCGACTCTGAGAGAGTACATCCGGCTCTCGGGTATCCGGTAGGTCCT
>JAUWRQ010000177.1 GCA_030610515.1 Candidatus Eiseniibacteriota bacterium
CGGAGTGACGCTCCCATCGCTCGCGGGAATGTTCACGCGGCTCTACATGGACAAGTACGGCGTGACCGAGAGGCACCTGGCGATGGTATCGGTCAAGAACCAGCGCCACGCTTTGAGGAACGAGTTCGCTCATATCCAGCAGGAGATCACCGTCGAGGGTATCCTCGATTCGCCCGAGGCCCTGACGAACAACCCGTACGTGGCAGATCCCTTGAGGTTCTTCGACTGCTGTCCCGTGTCGGACGGCGGCGCCTCGGTCATTCTCGCCACGCGCGAGGTCGCGGAGTCGACCGGGCGACCGCTCGTGCGCCTCGCCGGAGTGGGTCAGGCAACCGACACGCACTGCGTGCACGAGCGCGAGGAACCGACCGACCTTCTGGCGGTCCGGCGTGCCGCCGCGCAGTCGATGGAGATGGCGGGCGTCAAACCCTCCGACGTGAGCGTCGCCGAGCTCCACGACGCGTTCACGATACTCGAGATCGTCGAGAGCGAGGAGGCCGGGTTCTTCCCGAAGGGCGAGGGGCACCTGGCGCTCGAGCGCGGCGAGACCGAACTCGGCGGCAAGCTCCCGATCAACGTGTCGGGCGGCCTCAAGGGCAGGGGACACCCCGTCGGAGCGACGGGTGTGGCGCAGGTCTACGAGATCGTCCATCAGCTCCGCGGCGAGGCCGGCGACCGTCAGGTCGAGGGCGCGCGTGTCGGGTTCACCTGCAACTTCGGAGGGTTTGGGAACAACGTCGTGTGCATGACCTTCGTGAAGGAGTAGCCGATGAGCAGAGACATCTACGCCTATCGATGCAGGCTATGCGGGCATCTTCACTATCCCTACCGGATGGTCTGCAGAAACTGCGGCGAGAACGCCCACAATGAATTCGACCCCGAGCCGCTTCCGAAGTCCGGGACGCTCCTGACGTTCACGGAGCTCTACGCCCTGCCCGCCGAATACGAGGTGCCGAAGTTAGGACTCGGGATCGTAGAGCTCGAGAACGGCATACGCATCACCGGACAGCTTCGGATCGACGAACCTAGAATGGGCATGAAGGTGAGGGGAGAGGTGGAGGTCGTGAGGAGCGAAGCGTACGAGGACTTCCACGGAATGGTCTTCTTCGAGGCCTGAAGCACAGGAGTCTGAGAGGACGAGTGGCATCCTTCGACCGAACCATCCAGCTGGTGAGCCTTGGTGACCGCGTCGCGAGCGGACGATATCGAGTCCACTCGCGGTTCTCACGCGTGGTCAACCTGACCGACGGACGTCGCATCGTCTCCGTCGTCGCCGCCGACGTGGACGCCGGACCGATCAACCTCGTCGTGAGCCGTCTCGACCCGCGCGCCGTGAGCGACCTGCGGGTCGACGGTCGCTCGATCGTGATCGACGGCACGCGGCTGCTGGCGGACGACGTCACGGTCTATCGCTCCGCGCTCGCGTTCGATCCCAGGGATCTGTCTACGCTCCGACGGAACCTGCGATTGCTCACGTCGCTGCTTAACGAAGTGGCGTCCGCGAAGAGTCTCGCGTTCCTGCTCGCAGCCGAGCGATACATTCACTTCGGAAGCGGGTTCGAGCGAGAGCTTGCGAGGCACATCGAGACCTGCGTGCACGACATCTTCGGTGGCGACCTGATCAGAGGTGTGACGCGGATCCGTGGTTGCGGTTTCGGATTGACACCTTCCGGCGACGATTTCATCGTCGGGCTTCTCGTGGCTCTGCGGCTGCTGGAACTAGCGACCGGACGGGATCTCGCCGCCGTTCGGTCCGCTGTCGCGGGCGCGGCAGAAACGGGCAACGCGCTCTCCGCGACGTTCATCAGCTTGGCGGCGGACGGCCTGGTGTTCGAAGGTACGAGGAACCTCGTCTCAGCGTTCTCTCGGGATGGTGGGCGAGACGTCCGAGCTGCCGCGGAGCAGATGGTCGCGGTCGGCTCGACGTCGGGCGCCGACGTGGCGGTCGGCCTCTGCATGGGTTTGAGCTTCGGCCTCGACGGCTGGCCGGGCGGGTTCGTTCGGAGGGTCGGCGGAGCAGGTGACGACTTCCTTTGCGGAGCCGGGCGCGGCGGGGAGGAGGTCGTGTGGTCGTAGCGACCGACATACGGCGCGGCGCGTACTACGATTCCGTGACCCTCATGAGGGTCGGGCGTGAGCTCGCCGCCATGAACGGCGTGGACGACGCAGCGATCGTCATGGGAACGGCCGAGAACAGGGCCATCCTCGGTGCGTCGGGTCTCATGACCGCCGAGCTTGCCGGGGCTTCCGACACCGATCTCCTGATTGCGGTCAAGGCGGCTTCCGACGAGGAAGCGGACGCCGCTCTCTCGGCCGTGGACGACATGCTCGCGAGCGTGCGGGCCGCGGGCGACGTCGACGCTTCCTACAGTCCGAAGAGCCTGAGCGGAGCGCTCGACGTGGCACCCGATTCGAACCTCGCCCTCATCTCGGTGGCGGGACGGTACGCTGGAGACGTTGCGGCCGAGGCGCTCGACCGCGGGCTTCACGTGATGCTCTTCTCGGACAACGTGTCCCTGGAGACTGAGGTCGCGCTCAAGAGGCGCGCGCACGAGCGCGGTCTTCTCGTCATGGGTCCCGACTGCGGGACGGCGATCCTGAACGGTGTTCCGCTCGGGTTTGCGAATGCGGTGCCCCGAGGGCCGGTCGGCATGGTGGCCGCGTCAGGGACGGGGCTTCAGGAAGTGAGTTCCATTCTCGCCAACGACGGGATAGGGGTCTCCCAGGCCATAGGCACCGGGAGCCGGGACGTGACTTCCGAGGTCGGAGGGGTGACGTTCCTCGATGCGCTCGCGGCGCTCGGGGAGGACGAGGCCACTGGTGTCGTCGTCCTCATCTCGAAGCCGCCCGACCCCGATGTGTACGGCGCGATACGTGAGACTGCTGGAGGGCTCGGCAAGCCGGTCGTGTCGGTCTTCCTCGGAACGGAGACTGTGGGGGAGTTCGACGCGGCCACGCTTGCGGGAGCGGCCGCGAAGGTAGCAGGCCTGGTGCGCGGAGAAGCCGCGAACGGCGATGCGCCGCTGCGCGACGAAGCCGAGACACAGGAACTCGCCGACGAGATCGCGTCGGCACGATCCCGCGGGCAGAGGTACGTCCGCGCACTCATGAGCGGAGGCACCTTCGCGTCCGAGGCGACGATCGTCTTCAGGGAACTTGGCCTTCTCGACGTCCACGCGAACGTCTCGTCCGGAGAGGTGGCGTCGCTCGACGACCCGCTCCGGAGCGTCGGCAACTGCGTCGTCGACATGGGCGCCGACGCGTTCACGGTCGGTCGTCCTCATCCCATGATAGACTACTCGCTCCGGCGCAAGCGCATCGTCGGCGAGTCGCGCGACCCCGAGACGGCCGTGGTGTTGCTGGACGTGGTCCTGGGTTTCGGGGCGCATCCGGACCCCGGCTCGGAACTCGAGGACGTGGTGCGCGAGGCGACGGAACGTGTTGCCGTCGTGTGCTCCGTCACAGGGACCGAGCGCGACCCGCAGGTTCGGAGCTCCGTCGTGAAGACGCTGGAGGACGCGGGCGCGTACGTGAGGCCGTCGAACGAGGCGACCTGCAGGCTCGCTGGAGAGATTGTCCGGCTGCTCGCAGAACGTTGACGCCGGCGGGTGCCCGGCCGGGAGAACGGTGACGCCGTGTTGGTGGCTGACGGGGAGAGCGTTGACGCCGGCGGGCGAGAGGCGTGAGGAGTGATGATGGCCGCAGGTGATCTCTTCAAGAGAGAGCTCGGCGTAGTGAACGTGGGACTCCGGTCGTTCAAGGAGAGCCTCGACGCGGCGGGCGCCGCGTCGGTCCACGTCGACTGGCAACCGCCGATGGACGTCTCCGCCGACTCGCGGCGGGTCATCACCGACCGCGCGGACGCGATCGAGGAGGCCAACGCGAAGGCGGTGGGCATCATCCTGCGGGGCATGCCTCACCTGGTCGGGCTCGACGTTGCTCTGAACGTCATACCGGGCATGAAGGAGAACCTCTTTCTGCACGCGGGGCCGCCCATCACGTGGGAACGAATGTGCGGGCCGATGCGCGGCGCGGTCATGGGCGGGCTCATCTACGAGGGAAGGGCGGGCTCGCCGGACGAGGCCGAGAAGATCGCGACCTCCGGAGAGATCGCGTTCGC
>JAUWRQ010000255.1 GCA_030610515.1 Candidatus Eiseniibacteriota bacterium
CGCGAGGGGCCCGACTGCTTCGCCCCGCCTGAAGGCACCTGGATGATGGCTGCGGTCGACAGCACGACGGGTACGATGGTCGACGAACAGGACGCGTGGCTCGTCAGTCCCCCAATCGACGTCGCCGGTGCCAGTCACATCATCGGTGAGTGGACGATGTGGATCGACCTTCCCCAGAACTCGAATGACCTCTTCGACATCTGCATTTGGGCTTTCGACGAGGACAGCTGCCCTGAGTATCAAGGAGGGTGGGATCCTGGGCCCGGCTGCTGGTACGGTGGACCGTTCTGGGGTACGTGGACCGACGACTGGGACATGTATGCGGGCAACGACTCGCTCCGGTTCAGATGGGAGCTGTGGAACTCCGACACGCCCACGGATCCTCACATGGGCGGCATCTTCCTGGTTCGCCAGCGCGTCGCCGTGCTGATAGGGGACCCCGACCCGAGGACCAACTTCAGGAGAGACATCTGGAACTGGTTCAACGACTGGTTCGTTGACGACATGGCCGAGGCCCTGGCGGACACGGCGCGCATCAAGGTCCGCGATACGGACGGCGTCGCCTCCGTGATGCTGCTGGCGTCGAACACGGGAAGCTCGCCGTTCGAAGCCTACACGTGCACCGCCGAGTTCCCGGCGGACCCAGAGTGGTTCCGCGTACCGCCTCCCGTCAACCAGATGATTCCCGGCAGTGAGATACGTTACTACTTCGAGACGATGGACGGTCTCGGGAACACAGCGGTCTATCCCGACGGCGCGCCCGACAACACGTTCGAGATGTCGATACTCCCGATCGTGGGGAGCGTCGAGGATCCCGGGCTTCTGCTGGTGAACAAGGACGGCTCGCGCTCGCTCGGCGAGGAGCGCGCATACAAGCATTCGAGCGAGTACTACTACCGAGAGGCGCTCGAGGTGCTCGGTTACGAGTTCGATGTCTACAACGTCGAGGTCGCGGGAGGGAGCATCAAGTCGGACGGCCCGGACACCACGGGCATGCAGTACTACGATACACAGCTCTGGTTCGCAGCGGACCACGACTCCTACGTCATGCTCAAGTCCGATCAGCGCAAACTCATCCAGTGGCTCCAGGAGGCGTCGGAGGGCAAGGAGCGCAACCTTCTCCTCTCGGGCAACAAGATCTGCTGGGAGCTCAAGTCACCGGAATCGGCGCAGGAGACCCTCGCGTTCCTGAGCGAGTGGATGGGCACCGAATACGTCTCGAGCGGCTTCACCGACACGCTGCCCACGCTCCGCGACGCCGCCGGAGGCAACTGGTTCATGACGCATGACGACGGGGAGTGCATCCTCGTCGCCGGCTGTCCGGAGCTCGCCAAGTTCGACGTCATCGAGCCGCACGCTGACGCCACGGGTGCCGAGGTCGTCGCGGAGTACGAGACCGCGTCGCGCGAGGTGCTGCCCGCGGGTGTGGCGTACACCCATCCCGTCAACGGTCATCAAGCGGTCACCCTGGCGTTCGGCCTCGAGAGCATGATGCACGGTCTCCGGCCGAACGGCCACTATGAGACCGGCATCGCCGACCGCGCGGACCTCCTCGGGAATGTCATGGACTACTTCGGACGAACCCCGGAGGGTCCCGGGACGACCGTCCCCGAATCTGCGCACTACGTGACGCGTCTCGAACGCGCTCATCCCAACCCGTTCAATCCCCAAACCACCATTGAGTACAGCGTCGCCGCGAACGGACCAGTGCGCATCCGCGTCGTCAATCTCGCCGGGCGGGTCGTTCGGACGCTGGTGGACGCTGAGGTGAACGCCGGCGAGTACCAGGTCCTCTGGGACGGGACAACGGACACAGGCCACGCGGCCGCGAGCGGCGTCTACTTCGTGAGAATGGAGACTGTTGGATTCCGCACGAGCAGGAAGACCGTGCTTCTGAAATAGGAGGCGTGCCGTGTGAGAGCGGATGCCATGGAGTTCCGCATCTGCAGAGAGACCGCACTTATCGGGCAGGAGGAAGGCGTCATGGCAAGGGATACCGCCACCACGAAAACCGGAACAGCCCTCCATGTTACGCTCGCAGTCCTTGTAGTCCTTTCCGTCCTCGTTGCGACCGTTGCCCGGGCACCCGCGCAGGGCATACTCTGGATCTTCGACGCCGACTTCGAGGATCTCGTGGGCAACAACGCGGGGTGGAACACCGCCCCCCTTGTGAGCTACTGGCACAGGGACACGTTCAATCCGTGCCCGAGCAGCCCGGGCGCCGTCTCATGGTGGTGCGGGAAGCCCGCACCCCTACCTACGGGCTGGAAGCAGTTCGGATACGGCGACGGCTGGGTGTGCTGCCTGCAGCGGAGCGTCCCGCTCGCCGCGTGGAGCATTGGGGGCGAGATGGTCACTCTTGACTTCGACCAGTGCCACGCGATGGAGTACCTCTCCGACTACGGTTACGTCGAGGTGTCTAACGACGCGGGCGTGACCTTCACGACCCTCGCCTCGTTCAGCAACTCGTCCGGCGCGAACGGTGGCTTTCCGCACGACTGGACCCATCCCGTGTTCGGTCACTTCGCGTTGGACCTGAGCGCCTACGCGGGCGAGGACATCATCCTGCGGTTCCGCTTCGAGTCTGACTGCAACGGGTTCTCGTCTCAGCACAGCACGTTGCCCTCGGTGGCGGGCGGCGCGTGGCAGATCGACAACTTCGTCCTGACGGTGGAGGGCAAGAGCGGGAACCGCGCTATCGTATGGTCCGATGACTGTGAGGGACCGGGTGACAACGGCTGGGAGCACACGAACGTCCCTGCGACCGGGCAGACTGGTGTGACGTTCTTCCGGGGCCAGTTCGACGTCGACTTCTCGACAAACCGATCTCCGTATCCCGGGGAACCTCCGGTCGGGACGTGGATGTACGCGGCCGTCGATACCGCGACAAGCCGGATGGTCGATGGGCAGGAGTCGTGGCTCGTGAGTCCTCCCATCTACGTGGCCGGCGCTCCTGATCTCATCTGCGAGTGGTACGGATGGGTAGACCTCCCGTCGTCGTCCAACGACTGCGCGTCCGTCAAGGTGGCGAGCGGCGATGTGCCCGAGGGCATCTACTTCCCCGACCTCGAGTCCGACTACTGGAACGGCGGTCCCGAGTGGAGGACGGAAACCCATGACTGGGACGCCTACGCAGGGAACGACTGGCTCAAGGCGGCCTGGGTCCTCTACGGCGGGACCCCGGACCCCGGAGAGGAACACATGGGTGGGCTTTTCCTGAACCGTGTGAGAATCGGTGTTCCTATCGATACCGGCGCCCC
>JAUWRQ010000227.1 GCA_030610515.1 Candidatus Eiseniibacteriota bacterium
ACGTCGTGCCCTTCAGGCACGACCAGAACGACCGCTACGCTCTTCTCAAGGAGGCATGCGGCCGGCTCAGACAGACGCGAGGCTACGAGAGCGCGTGGCTGGCCTCAACGGACGAACGGGGCGAGGCGGTCGTGGCGGTCCAGACGGGATGCAAGGGAGCCTTCGGGGCGCTAACGGAGGACATGAAGCGCGGCAGCTGGCCCGCGTGCGCGGAGCAGGCGCTGAGCAAGAGCGGTCCCACGCTCATCAAGGACACGGTCGCGCAGTGCGCCGGGTGCCACCTGCATGAGCGGAGGTACGGACACGCCGCCGTCGCACTCAGACTCGAGACGGAAGGAAAAGTCTACGGCGTGCTGTGCGTCAAGAGCACGCTGGCCACGCTCTCGAAAAGCGAGGAGCAGGACGTCCTGAGCCGCGTCGCCAAGGACTTGGCCTATGCCCTGAGCGCCATCGAGCTCAGGAAACGGCACGGACAGACCGCGGACGAACTCCGCTGGCGGGCGGCGCTCGGCCAGGCCGTGGGACAGTGCATCGTGGCCTCGACGGGCTCGAACATGCCGCTCCGCCCCGTGGCAGCGGCGACCCTGGACAATCTCGTGAGGCTCACCGAGAGCAAGTCCGCGGCGGCGTATCGCATCGACGAGAGAACGGGAGCCGCGAGGCTCGTGACGGCGCGCGACGCCGAGGGCGAGCTGCCCGCCGAGAGGCTCGCGTTCCCCCTCGAGATAGCACGAACAGATAGCGGCGACTTCGAGGGCCTCTGGGGACGCGCCATGAACGACGAGCGGCCCGTCGTCGAGAACGAACTGCGTGATCGCGGAACGACGGGGCTCGAGCACGGCGAAATCGATAGGCCGTTCCGGCTCATGGCCGCACCCGCGGTCGTCGCGGGGACGGTCGTCGGGCAAGTCGTCGCGGTCGATTCGGACGGCCGGTACGACGAACGCGAACGCGAGGCGATCGAGATTCTCGCTGCCTACTACGCCGACGCCTGTCGAGACAATGAGCGCGAAGGGGAGCTGGCGGTACGCGATGAGGCGGTGGCTAAGTCGCCCTCCTCCATCCTCATGACGGCGCCCGACGGACAGGTGACGTATGCCAACGAGAGCCTGTGCAAGGTCTGGGGGTTCGACGCGCCCCGGGCGGTAGTCGGAACCGACTATCGCCTGCTCTGGGACGACGCCTCCCTTGCGGAAGAGCTTCTCCGCAAGCTTGAAGAGACCGGCGCCTGGGAAGGTGAGCTTGAGGCGCGCCGCACGGACGGCGGCTACGTCCGCGTGAACGTGTCCGCCACGGTCTCCGGAGGCAGCGGCGAGCTTCCCGCGAGATGCGTCTACGCCATCTCGGACCTGACGGAGGCGCGCCTCTCGGACGCGACCCTCAGAGCCTTCGGGCGGATCGCTGCCCGGGCCGCTTCGTCCGAGCTGCCTCGCGAGCTCTTCCTGGACGCGCGCCAGGAACTCGGACGCGTGATGGACACACGGAACTTTTTCGTCGCCCTCTACGATCCGGAGCGCGACACACTGACTCTCCCCTTCTTCCTCGATGAAAAGGACCAGAACCAGTTCACGGAACTCCCGGCGGGCAAGACGCTGTCAGCCTTCGTGATCCGCACGCAGAAGCCGCTCTTGGTGACGTCCCGCGACGTCGACGAGATGGTGAGCCGCGGGGACATCGAGGTCGTCGGAAGCCCGAGCGAGTGCTGGCTCGGCGTGCCGATGATGATCGACGGCAAGCCCTCCGGAGTCATCGCTGTTCAGAGCTATGCCGACCCAGCCGAATACGGCGATCGAGAGCTGAACACGCTCCGGCACGCGGCCGACCTCGTGGCCACCGGCCTGGCCAGGACTCGCGCGCAGGGCGCGCTGAACGAGGGAAGGGGACGCGCGAGCGCCGTGGCCCAGACGGTCACCGACGCTCTCGTGGACACGGACAGCAAGGGGCACATCCTCTCGTGGAACAGGGCCGCCGAGGCGATGTTCGGCTACTCGGCGGAGGAGGCGGTCGGGCAGTCGTTCTCGATGATCGTTCCTGAGGGCTTCCTGCAGGCTCACGTCGACGGCCTGATGCGCGCCGTCTCGTCGGAGGGCCAGGGATACGTACGCGCCAGCGTGGAGGGCGTCGGACTCCGAAAGGACGAGAGTGAGTTCCCAATGGAGCTTTCGATCGGCGCCTGGCGCACGGGCGAAGAGACGTTCTTCACGGCCGTCCTGAGCGACGCGACAGAGAGGAAGCAGACGGCCGAGGAACTTCAGTTCCTGAGCTCGATACCGCTCCAGGTGTCCGACGCGCTCATCGTGACGGACCTGAACTTCAGGATCACGTACGTCAACAAGGCAGCCGAGTTCCTCTTCTCGTACTCGAGGGAGGAGCTCATCGGAAGGACGCTCGACGTCCTGAGCGTCGACTCGTGGGAAGAAGGCAGGAGCAACGAGATCCACCATACCGTGTCCGCCGGGCGCTTCTGGTCCGGCTCGCAGCGGAGCCGCAGAAAGGACGGCAGTTCCTTCACAGTCGAGTACCGCGTCTCGCCGCTCAGGGACAGGACCGGCCGTCTCACGTCGTACATATCCATCTTCCACGACATCACGGACCGCCGGCGCGGCGAACAGCTGCTGCAGGCGCTGAACGCGGCAGCGTTGGGGATGGAGAGGAGCATCACGCCCGACCAGGTGCTCGAGGCCGTTGGTGGCGAACTCGAGACGATAGGACTGTCGTGCGCCGTGCTCGCGCTCGACGATGCGTCCGAGACCCTGAGTCTTACGTACTCGAGTCCGGGTGTGCATCGCGCGGACGACGGACACGGTCCGGATGAGCCCCTCCCCCGCCCGGAGGACGTGCCGCTCGCCAGTCTGCCGGCCGTTCAGAGAACGGTGGAGCAGAAGCGGGCCGTCCTTCTCGAGAAGGACTCGGACGAGGAGATCGCCCACACCGAGAAGGGAGCCGGGGCCGAGTGGCTGCTCCGCGCGCTCTCCGGACGCTCCTCGATCATCGCGCCTCTGACCGCCGGCCGGGACGTCGTGGGCGTCCTTGCCGTCATGTCGGACTCCCTCGTGCGCCGCGACATACCGGCCATTACCGCCTTCGGCAACCAGCTGGCGGCGGCGTGGCGCAAGGCCAATCTCATGCAGGAGCTCGAGAGCAGCCTGAGGGAGCTCAGGCGGACGCAGACCATTCTCCTCCACGCTCAGAAGATGGAGGCGATAGGCAACCTGGCAGGAGGTGTTGCGCACGACTTCAACAACCTCCTGACCGCCATCCACGGCTACACGGAGCTGCTACTCGATCGATTCGAGGAGAGCGATCCCGCGCACGCCGACCTCATGGAGATCAAGAAGGCGTCGGAGCAGGCGGCCGGCGTGACCGGCCAGCTGCTTGCCTTCAGCCGGCAGCAGCCCCTTGAACAGAAGCCGGTCCTCATGAACGACGTCGTGACCAACATCGACAGGATGCTCCGTCGGCTCATCGGAGAGGACGTCGATCTCGTGGCCGTGCTCGACTCCGAGATCGGCTGCGTCAAGGCCGACCTGACCCAACTCCAGCAGGTCATCATG
>JAUWRQ010000007.1 GCA_030610515.1 Candidatus Eiseniibacteriota bacterium
ACCGCGCGCTCCTGCAGCGTCGTGGGAACGTAGCGTGGTCCAGGAAACAGGAACACTATCCCGGCAGCAAGAGACGCGGCGCGACGGGAAGAAGAACGGCCCTCCTCGATTCCGAGGGGGGCCGCTCGAATTCGGGTGTGTGTCGGGAAGTGGTAGGTGTGCGTCGGGAAGCGCGTGATCTGTTGCGCGCACTCAAAGGAATGAGCGGTCGCTACGTTGTCGCCGGATCGCGCGGGGGCTCGAACTCGAAGGTCGGGTCCACCTCTCGCAGGAGCCGCGCGCTCTCACAGAGACGTTCGCGGAGCCCCTCCTGGTGGGTGTTCATCCAAGCATGGTAGACGTCGAGGAACTCGTTCCTGCGTTCCTCGATTACCTCGTCGCGCTTGATGTCCTCGATCGAGCGCTCCAGATGGAAAAGCTCGCCGTCGGAGTAGCGTCTGATGAAGTTGAGATACTGCCCGCGCATGTACATGAGTATCCGTACGTAGCTCTCGATGCCCTTCGAGATCTTGGCGAGCGTCTCCGAAATCGGCGTGGTGCCTCGCCCGATCTTGACCGCGTACGAGGACGCGAGGCCGTAGTATGCGGCGGCCCTGGCGATGTAGACCGTCTTTGGGATGTGGAAGGTCGAACGGTGATGGCAGTGTCTCTGGTCGAAGACGTCGAAAACGGCGATGGACATCAGGAGGTAATCCGCGTTGGCACGGTAGACCTCGTACCTCTGGCGGTCGGAGCCCGCGTCGGCTATGATACCGTAGAGTTCGGAATCATCGAGCGCCACCAGCTCGGACGTTCGCACGAGGTACTTCGGGTCGATGTGGGAGTTCAGGAGATGGGCGAGGTAGACGTTCACGTCCTCGTCGTGGAACTCGGAATTGGATTCGATCCCCGTCTGAACGCGTGAGTGCAACAGGCAGTTGAGCATGAAGAAATACGACGTCTGGACGTCGGTGTCCGTCTCGAGCTTCCGGAGCCATGACTTGCGACGGGCGGTGCGCGGAGTCTGCTCCCTGGTGTTCCCTGTTGCTCGACGTTTGACCATGCACGACCTCTTGCTGGAGTCGTCCCGGGTGCTTGTGGGTCCCCGAAAAGCAAGTCCTGTGCCACGAAGTGGGGTATGACCGATTCGTCAGTCACGGAATGTCCCGGCGCGGCTCAGGCGGGTTCGGATGCTCGGTTTTTCCCACACCTTGGGCCACCACGTGCGATTCATGGGCGCAGCGGGGGAGACCGGATGGTACGGGAGGGCAGGTCCTGACGGCGTCGGCGTTACTTCATGCCACGACCTGGAATCTGTGTCTTGCGGAACGACAGGAGAAGCCGATGAGAGTTGCCGTTGTGCAGATGGACCCTGAGTTCGGAGACGTCAAGCGCAACATAGAGCGTGCGGTCTCCATGATCTCCTCTGAGACGGCGGACCTCTACGTTCTTCCCGAGCTCGCGCTCTCCGGATACCTCTTCGAGTCGAGGGAGGAGGCGGGGGAACTCGCGCAGACTCCGGACGATCCGGTGTTCGAAGAGATGGCAGCAGTCGCCCGTTCGGAGGCCGCGGTCGTGGTGGTCGGCTTCGCCGAGAAGGCGGGGAAGGAACTCTTCAACTCGTCGATGTTGCTGGCTCCAGACGGCTCACGCTCCGTTTACAGGAAGATCCAGCTCTTCTGGAGTGAGAAGCACGTATTCTCACCCGGCGATGCGGCTCCGCATGTCGTCGAATGCGGCGGCGCGCGCCTCGGCATGATGATCTGCTTCGACTGGATTTTCCCCGAGGTCGCGAGGTCGCTGGCGCTTCAGGGAGCGCAGATTCTCTGTCACTCGGCCAACCTGGTGCTTCCCTACTGCCAGGCGGCCCTCGTCACCCGGTGCATCGAAAACAGGGTCTTCGCGGCGTGCGCCAACAGGATCGGCAAGGAGGTGAGGGCCGGCCGGGAGCTCGCCTTCACCGGGATGTCGGAGATCGTCGCTCCGAATGGGGACGTGCTCGTCCGGGGGACGGTGGACCGGGAGGAAGTCCTGGTCGCCGAGATCGACCCGTCACTTGCAGACGACAAGTCGATCACCCCAGAGAACGACATCTTTGCCGACCGGCGGACCGACCTCTACAGGCTCTGATCCACCGCAAGACGCCCAGCCTTGGGCGCTTACGGCCGCGCAGGCCATTTCCTCCGCTGGCATGTTCTTTGCAACTTCCAGGAACGGTTGGGTGCGTCTCCGGTTCTCCCAGGGTGCTCCGGGTGTCACGTATGCAGCGGGCGAGTCGGTTCCCAGTTTCCTAAGAGGCAGCGGTGCAGCGCTCAGGTCCCAGCATAGAGGTGAAGATCGTCATTCTGGTGGCCGCCGTCGTGGTGGCGCAGGACCTCGTGCTGCTCGCCATGTATCTCGGGGGCGCGACGCCCGTCGCCATACAGGTAGTGCTGGGCGGACTGCTCGTGTTCACCGTGGTGATCGCCGCGGTGTGGGGCAACGCCATCGCGAGGGCGATTCGCAGGCTGACCCGCGCGTGCTTCGTGGCGGAGCGGGGCGATGTCCACGTCCTGACGGAACCTGACAGGACCGATGAGATCGGTGAGCTCAACGACGAGATCAACAGGCTCATCCTGTCGTTCCGTGAGCTCTCCGGCGTCAAGGCCAAGCTATCCGCGGCTTCAGAAGTTGCCGGGACGGCATCGGAGAATGCTCCCGACGCTCTCCACGCCGCGCACGAGGTTCTCGTGTCGCTCAAGGAGCTCAAGGAGGGCGCATCGGCTGAGATCGCGATTCTGCGGAGGGTCGCGGGGGCGGCGGCGGAAGCCAGAACGCTCTTGAACCAGGTCGCCGGACGTGTTGAGGGAGGCCTCTCCGAGGACGAGATATCGTCGCGTCTGAGCGTCCTGGGCGCCGGCGCGAGGGAAGCGGAGCTTCTATCGGACGCTGTCGTGGATGAGACCGCTCGGGCCGAGATAGACGAAGTGGCGCTCGCCAGGTCGGTGAACGGGCTGCGTGATACTGTTCGGAGGATCGCCGAGGTCGCCGGAGATGCGGCGCGGCTCCTCAACCAGCGAAGCGCCGACGCGAGAGCGGCCGGAGCGGCGCTCGATCGGCTGGAGGAGGTCGACTCAGGCAAGTCGGACGCCGTGCGCGTCGCGGAGCTCATGGACGGAAGCGCCGCGCGGGGGTTCAACGAGGCCACGCGGCTGGCGGCCGGTCTCCGGAGGCTCGGCATCGTGCTCGAGGCGTACGAGCAGCGCCGACGGCTCGGAGGCTAGCTCAGTCAAGCAGGCGACCGAGATCGATGTTCCCACAACCGCTGTCAACGGAGTTCACACTGGGGCGGGCCACTCGAAGGCTCGCCCCGTTCTCGTGTGCCGACGGACTCTGGGTAAGGATTTGTGACTCCACGCGTTACGTCCCCAGGTGGGACGCCGTTGGCTTCTCGGCCACGCGATGGCATGTCGGTTGCTCGGATGATGATCGGCAGTGTGTTCTCGGGCAGATAGAGGGCCGGCAGGCGGCCTGGCGTTTGCGGAGGCGCCGGGGCCGGCGTGCGGAGGATGTGTGGGGTGAGCCGGCCGGTTCTCGCTCCCGGGACGGCGGGAGGATGCGTTTGGAGGCGGTCGCGGGCGGATGGGATCGAGAGCTTCTGAGCGATGTGGCTCTCCTGAACGGCATACTCGGGGACGGCCTGTCGTTCGCGGTCGAGCGGGAGCGCGCGACCGCCATCCTCGTTCTCGCGGACCAATGCGGCTCGTGTCGCCAGGCGTCCCGGCGCTTGCGGCTGACGCCGGGGCGCCGACCGAGGTGGCTCGCGCTCTCCGCATGCCTCGCGGAGTGCGCGATGGACCTGGGCCTCGGCGTCTCCATCTGCCGGAGGGAGGTCCGGGAGTCCTCCTGAGAACGCCCCGGCGAATCGCCTTGAGCGAGCGGCGGACGCGTGTGTCAATGCGAATCCTGAGGGAATTCGGGCGGCCTCACGAGGGCGCTCCGCACCGCACGGCGTGTCGATGCCCTACCGTACGCCACGGGGGTTCGTTGCACCGTGCGCCACGGGTGTGCGCCAGACCGTGCGTGGCCCAAGGACGTGGACGACAGGAGCGGTTCGCATGTCCGTTGCTCTCGACGCCCTCACTGAGCGATACCTGGCGTTCATCGCCGAAGACCGGCCGGTGACCGCGACCTTCCTGGGGCTGCATTCACGCGACGACTCGTTGGGGCTCTTCTCGGCCGATGCGCTGGCGGCCGAGCGCGACAGGGCGGCGGGAATCCTCTCGGACCTGGAGAGTCTTCCTGCAGGTGGGGAGACGACGGACGACGTGATCGACGTTGAGGTTCTGCGGATCGCGCTTCGCGGCGCGATATTCGATCACGACACCGCCAGGACGCACGAGCGGCATCCCGGATACTACATCTCGACGGCTCTCTTCGGATGCAATCAGCTGCTTCTGCGTGACTTCGCCCCGCTCGAGGAGCGCGCGAGGTGCTTCGTGGCTCGGCTTCGCGAGGTTCCTGACGTCCTCTCGGAGTGCAGGGCGAACGTCAGGAAACCACCGGCCACGTTCGCCTCGGTCGGCTCGGAGATAGCTCGAGGCGGGGTCGCCTTCCTCAGTGAGGTCGTTCCTCATCTGGCGGCGGAGCTGCCGGCTCTCCGGACGGACCTCGAGTCGGCGTCGGCCTCGGCCACTGAGTCTTTCGAGGATACGGCCGACCACTTCGAGGCGCTGGCTTCCGGCTCGGACGTGCCGTTCCACATCGGGCGGGACGCGTACGAGTGGTTGCTTCGGGAGATCCACCTGCTTGATATCGACAGCGACGATCTACTCGAGATAGGCAGGCGATTCATCGCGGAGACGAGCCTGGCGATGGAGGAGGTCGCGCGTGAGATCGACCCGGGGAGGACGTGGCGGGAGATCGTAGAGGAGCTTCAGCGGCGGCATCCCGCTCGGGAGGAGCTGCGCGAGTTCTACGCGGACGAGATGGCGCGCGCGAGGGGCTACGTCAGAGACAAGAACCTGGTGACGATCCCGCCGGGGGAGTCGCTGAACGTCATCGACACTCCGGTGTTCCTGCGCACCCTCCTTCCGTACGCCGCGTACGGTCCCCCGGGGCCGTTTGAAAAGCGGCAGCAGGGTTTCTTCTTTGTGACGCCGGTCGACGCCTCAGCGAGTCCGGAGGAGCAGGAGCGCCAGCTCAGCGGCCACTGGGTGGACAACATCCGGATCATCGCCCTCCACGAGGGGTATCCCGGCCATCACGTTCAGCTCGTGCGCGCGAACCAGGTCCCGCGGAGGGCGCGCAAGCTCGCTCGCAGCAACATCTTCATCGAGGGGTGGGCGCTCTACTGCGAGGAGATGATGCGGGACGCGGGCTTCTTCTCTGACCCGGGGACGAGGCTGTGCCAGCTCAAGGCGACGCTGTGGCGGGCCGCCCGCATCGTGGTCGACGCGAGCCTGCAGCGCGGGGAGATGACGCTGTCGGACGCCGTCGACTTCATGGTGTCGGAGGCCTCTCTGGTGCGCGTGAAGGCGGAAGCCGAGGTCAAGAGATACGCGGGCAATCCTACCCAACCTTCGAGCTATCTTCTGGGAAAGCGCGCGATCCTGGCAATCCGCGAGAGGTACGAGCGGATGAAGGGGGAGACGTTCGACCTCCTCGAGTTTCACGACCGTCTCCTGGATCTCGGGAGTATCCCGCCGGCGCTTGCGGAGCGGGCGCTGGGTCTCTCGGGCGGGACGCACAGGGGCGGCCACGGGCCGGAGGCAGGTGAATGACCCGTCGGGTGGAGCTCGCGAACGGTCTCCGACTCATCGTGCGCGAGATGAGGTCCTCGCCCGTCGTGGCGATGAACCTCTGGGTCGGGTCAGGCTCCTCCGAAGACCCCGATGAGCTCTCCGGAATCTCACACTTCCTCGAGCACATGCTCTTCAAGGGAGCCTCAGATGCCGCGGGCTCCGATATCGCCCAGGTGGTCCAGGAGGCCGGCGGGTACCTGAACGCCGAGACCGGTTGCGACCACACGATGTACTACCAAGTCGTTCCCAGCCTCGGGTGGAAGGACGTTCTGCGCGCGGCCGTCGAGGCGACGGCGGAGCCCGCGTTCCGGCCGGAGGACGTCGAGGCCGAGCGGAGAGTTGTGGTCGAGGAGTCGCGAAGCGCCGAATCCGACCCAGCGACCTTCGTCTGGCGGCGTCTCGTGGAAGCGGCCTTTCCGGGGCATCCCTGCGGACGTCCCGTTGTCGGCACTCCAGAGAGCGTGGACCGGGTCACCGCGGAGGCGCTTCGAGAGCACCACGCCAGGCACTACGGATCAGGGAATCTCGTGCAGGTGATAGTCGGCGATGTCGACGCCGGCGAAGCGATTGAGTACGCGAGCGGCCTCCTCGACAGGATGCCCGCGGGGGGTGGTCGCGCCACGCGCGAACCGGCCGATTTCCCTGCGGACGGTCTCAAGGCGCTCACCTATCCCGGAGGGGTCGAGCAACCGTACGTGGCTCTCGCCTTCAGCGGTCCGCACGCCCTTCATCCTGATGTTCCAGCCCTCGACGCGCTCTGCGGGCTCCTGGGCGTCGGCCACAGCTCACGCCTCGCTAGGAGGCTCGTGAGCGGTGAGGGCATCGCGAGCGATGTGGGCGCGGGGCTCGTAGCCTATCGTGACACCGGTCTCGTCGTCGTCCGCGCCGTTGCGTCGACGACCGACGCAGATCTCGTGTCTGAAGGGATCTTCCGTGAGACCGAGCGCCTGCGCCGCGAGCACCCGGGCGCCGCCGAGATGGAGAAGAACATCCGGAGGCTCGAGGCGGGATACGTGCTCGAACACGAGACTCCCGACTCGATCGCGAGCACGCTCGGCTTCTTCGAGACCTTGGGTGACTACACGTGGTCGGAGCAATATGTAGACCGGCTGGCCAGCGTCACGACCGACGACATCGGTCGTGTCGCGGAGAAGTACCTGAGTCCGGAGGCGGCGACGGTCGTCTGCTACGTTCCAGGACGCTCGGGGGGCCCGGCGATGGACCGCTCGCGGGAGACCCTTGAGATCGCAACGGGAGCGGGGAGGGCGGTGGATCGGGCCGTCGCAGCGGTGAGGGAGCACCCAGGCGAGTGGTCGCCTCCGCGGGTTCTCACGCGTCCCGACGTGCTCCGCGAGTCCGATGTGGAGAACTGCACACGACTGGAACTCCCGGGCGGCGGTTTCATCGTCGTGTGCGAATCGCACGCCCTGCCCATTGTCTCCGTCACGGTGGGCGTCACCGGAGGGTTCACGGAAGAGCCGGATCGAAAGGTCGGTCTCACGTACCTCGCAGAGAGGATGGCGCTCCAGGGAACGCGGACGCGAAGCGCCGACGACATATCCGAGGACATCGAAGGACTCGGAAGCGCGCTCGCGTCGGCGGCCGAGCGCGACGGGTTCGGGTTGGGTTTCACCGCGATGTCGAGGCACGTGGAGGCGGCGGCCGGCGTTCTGGGAGACGTGCTGGTCAATGCATCGTTCCCGGAGGAGAGGCTTCCGTTCGTGCGGAGACGGGTCGCCTCCGAAATCAGGGAGTCGGAGGATCACCCTCTGCGCCGCGCGATCCTGGCGCTTCTTCCACTCACGTTTCCGGGAGTTCCGCACGGAAGACCGCTCCGAGGAACGGTCGAGTCAATCGAGCGCATGACCGCGGAGGAACTCGCGTCGTGGCACCGCGGTCGGTGCGTCGCGGAACGGCTGAGAGTCTGTGTGGTTGGTGACGTCCGTCCGGAGCGCGCGCGCGATACCGTGGCGGCCGCGGTCGAGGGGCTACCGCTCTCCGGGGCGTCACGAGGCCTCGAGGCCGCCGGCGAATCGGGCGAGCCGGCGCGTCTCTCGGGCAGCGTTACCCTGGATCTGCCCGGGTCGGCTCAGTCGGTCGTCACGATCGGGCTTCGGGGTCCTCTCGGTGGGACGAGGGACGCGGTGGTCGCGAGGGTCATCGTCCGGGCGCTCTCGATGATGGGTGGGAGATTCTGGAAGTCGCTTCGGGAGCAGCCACCGTACGCCTACCACGTCGGTGGGACCCTCCTTGCGTACGCCGCGGCCGGGGCGACGATGGCCTATGCGACGGCCGCGCCGGGCGAGGAACGCCCGGTGCTGAACGGACTGCTCTCGGAGTTCAGGAAGCTGGGTGAGGACGGGCTCGACACCCGGGAACTCGAACGAACCCGGAGTCATCTCGCGGGGACGCTCGAGATCTCGCTCATGCGTGGGGCCGCTCGCTCGGCGAGCTACGCGATGGCCGAGGTGATGGGCGCCGGCTACGAGTACGTCAAGGGGATGCCGGAGGCCGTGAGGCTCGTGACGAACGACGACATCGTGCGGGTTGCGCGGACCCTCATGGATCCTAGCTGTGGGTTCGCCGAGGTCATCCTGAGGGGCACGCCCCGCGGGTGATGGGAGATGGCTCCATCCGTGAATCCGCCGTCGGGGAATCGCGGTACGTGAGCCGGCCCGTCAGGGAGTTCGACGCCGCTTGGCGGCGTCTCGCGCCATTCCCTCCTCTACGGATTGCCGGAAGTTCTCGGGAGCATACCTCTGCCACAGCTCGATCAAGCGCTCCAGCCTTTCCTCCTCGCCGAGTCGCTGGTATATCGAGAGAAGCGCCGGGTAGATGTCCACCCTCTCCGGCGTTTTTCTGAGCGCCTTCTCGTACGCTTCGAGTGCGATCTCGTAGTGCGGCATGGCCTCATCCACGTCTCCCCGCATCTCGAGCTTCTCGGCCACCATCAAGTTGACGCCTCCGTAGCGTATCCAGCCGTCCATGTTCTCCGGCTGCGCGGCGACGACCTTCTCGGCGTAGGGGAGCGCCCTCAGAGGCTGGTAGAGCCTGGCTGCGTAGATCGCGATGAGGCCGTTCAGGGCCGGGCCGTACTCCGGCGCGAACTTCAAGGCGATGTCGTACAGGCGAATCGCCTCCTCGACGTTGGGCGGCGAGCTCTGCATCTCCGAGAATCCGAGCCGCGAGAACCCGGCGGCGTAGTTCGTGACCAGTCTCTTGGTGGTCGGAGGTTTGTAGATATGGTCGATGACCCTCCAGCCGTCGTCGACGTCGATCAGGCTGTCGTAGCGGTAGTTCGTGAGCACATTCTCCCGGGTCCTATCGATGTCGATCTGGTGCTTGGCCGTCGTGGGAACGAGACGGAAGACCATCCCCTCAAGACTCAGGTTGTCGTAGTAGCCCATGAAATCGTCGACCGTCACGGCGAAGTAGATGGGCCTCGACGCTCCCGTCTCCCTGATGATGTCGTGGATGACGATGTCCTTGAGCGAGATGAGCTTCGGCTCTCCCGTTTCCGGGTCCCGCGTCCAGTAGGGGTGCATGCGGTCTATCTCGTCGAAGGTGAAACTCATCGGTACGCCGCGCTCCTTGACCTGCGTCACGTACCAGTTGATCTGTATGAGCGAGAGGTTGACGATATCAACGTCCGGT
Source organism: Candidatus Eiseniibacteriota bacterium (assembly GCA_030610515.1). Classification (GTDB taxonomy): domain Bacteria; phylum Joyebacterota; class Joyebacteria; order Joyebacterales; family Joyebacteraceae; genus WJLY01. The sequence goes on from JAUWRQ010000007.1 coordinate 9,417, forward strand.
CTCACCCCCTCGACCTGTTGTAGATACCACAGCGGGAACGTGTCGTTGTCGCCGTTCGTTATGAGCAACGCGTCCTCTTCGAGGAAGTTGATCATGTTCCAACCGTAGTAGTACGCGACGTAGTTGTCGCTTCTGTCCATCACGTGGTAGTGCTTGATCATCGGGAGGAGCGAGAACGCGATGAGCGCCCCAGCGAGAACACGCTGGTAGTTCTTCCCGATCCTGCGACCCCATTCCACGATGGAACCGGCGCCGAGGCCCATCCAGATGGCGAGTCCGACGTAGGCCGGGACCCAGAAGTACTCTCTCGATCGAACCTCGTGGTCGGAGATGTTGAGGTAGAAAAGGAGCGCCACCGAGGCCATCGCGAACGCGATCAACAGGAGGGTGAACGTGCGGCGGTCCTTCCGAGCATGGGTTATGGCACCCCACACCGCAAGGAAGAGCGGCCAGACGGTGAACTGAGGCCTGAAGTAGGTCCACACGATTCTGAACTGGTTGCCGAACGGCGTGCGTCTGGGGAAAAGCCGCATGGGTTCGTACTGCTTGCGCTGCATCACGTCGAGCACGAGCTTCCACGTGTGAGGATTCGACTCGTTGATGGCGGGCTTGAGCCTCGCTCTGATGAGGAGATACGCGTGCACCGACAGGGCGAGTGCGCCCAGGACGGCAATCGCCAGAACCATGCGCGCCGGGACCTCCGGGTTGTCGATGACCTTGCGCTTGACAAGGCGCGCGAAGAGGTAGAGGCAAAATGCCGTCGCGCCGAGGAGCCACACGTACACTCCGGTCGCAGCTCCTCCGCTCAGTCTGTGAACGACGATAACGCTTACCAGGCCCCACGCGGAGATGGCGATGGTCAGCCCCAGCGGCAGCAGGGGAGGCTCCGGCTCGGCGCCTCGCTTCCGCTGCTGTCTCGGCAGCTGCTTAGGCTTGGGCCGGAGCGCGGGCACGGCGAAGAAAACGGTCGTGACGAGCCAGATCCCCGCGATAGCGACCGCCCCGGCAACGGAGTTTCTCGACAGCATGACGAGCGACAAGACGAGCGGGAGTCCAAGAAGGACCGTTCCAACGAAACTATGCTCGAAGAGGATGATGAACACGAGGAACGCGGGAGCCCACAGGAGGCACCCAAGATGGATCCCGATCCCCAGGGCGAGCAGGTACACAATCAGATAGAGTCGCCTGCGGTCCCTCGGGACGTCCCGGAGCTTCGCCCAGCGGAGAGCGAGCCACAGCGTCGAGGTCATGATCAGGATGTTGGTCGCGTAGACCTCCGCCTCTATCGCGTTCTCCCAGAAGCTGAACGAGAACGCGGCGAACAGGCAGGCGGTGATACCCATCACGTACGTCGGCAGTCCGTCCGAGAACGACGCGATCTTCCCTTCCCATCGCTTCGCCATCTTCGCAAGCGAGAAGTAGAGGAACGCGATCGCCAGCGCCCCCGCCGCGATCGACGTGAAGTTGACCGCCTGGACTGCGTTCGGGAAGG
>JAUWRQ010000103.1 GCA_030610515.1 Candidatus Eiseniibacteriota bacterium
ATACGGTCGTGTTCTCGCGGAGATGCTCGACGCCGCCGCGCCCGAGGGCTCGGCGCCTTTGGACCTGCCCTACAGACTTGAGGGGCTTCGTGAGCTCAGGGCGTCCGCCGCCGCGGCCGCTTCCGGTGGGTCCGACGTAGCGACCGTCGCACAGGCGCGGGCCGCGGCCGAGGCCTATGCGGCCGCCGGCAAAGCGGTCATTCTGGCGAATGCGATGTCGTTCGACCCCGCCACGGCGGGGAGGGACGCCACGCTCGCGGTGGCGCTCGCCGCCGTCGCCGGCAAGGCCGCAGGCGGAGGAAGCGGTATCCTCTTCCTGCGAATGCGCGCGAACGGACAGGGCTTGACCGACGCCGGGTTCGCGTCCGAGCTTCCCGAGGGAACCGGGGGCATCTGGGACGCCATCGAGTCCGGCACGGTCAAGGCGGCTCTGATCGTGGGGGAGGACCCCGTCGGCGGGTCCGACGACCCCGAGCGCGTCGTGGAGGCTCTCAAGAAGCTGGATTTCCTCGTCGTCGCCGATTCCGTCCCGACGGAAACGTCCGCGCTCGCGGATGTCATTCTGCCTCTCGAGATCCCGTCCCACTCGGACGGCACGTTCACGAACAGCGAATTGCGCGTGCAGCCCGTCGCAAAGGCCTTCGAACCTCCGTCCGGAATGTCGAACCTGGAGCTCCTGTCCAGACTGGCCGCCGCGCTGGGCGGCGAGCTTCCGCCTGACGGGACCGTCCCGTCGGGGGGCGCGCGGGCCGCGCAAGGGTCGGCCGACGGCCTGGAGGTCGTCGACGTGAGCCCGCCTGCGGACGTTCTGCGGCCGTCGCTCTTCGACCCGCGCTGGGTCGACGCCCTGGAATCGGGCTTCTCCCGGCACGCCCTCTCGGTGGGCCTTCGTGCCCACGTGGTGCGGCGATCCGGGAGTTTGACCTTGACTGAGGGTGATTAGCTCACTACCATAACGTGGATGTACTCGGTCAGGCGGGGATCCTTAGCAGGGTCCCTGCCAATCCTGAATGTCACGACAGGTCCTTCGGAGGAAGCATGGCTGTACCCAAGAGGAGAAGCTCCAAGGCCCGGGGCCGGAAGCGCAGGACTCACTGGAAGGCCAAGAAGCCCGGCGTTTCCAAGTGCCCCTCGTGCGGCGAGCCCAAGCTCCCGCACAGGATGTGCCCGCACTGCGGTACCTACAACGGGCGCGAGATAATCGTCGCGGAGAAGGCAAAGGAATAACGTCCCGCTTGACCCTGGAGGTCATGCTCGGTTGGCATCGGATGGCTCGGTGAAAATCGCTGTCGATGCAATGGGTGGGGACAGCGCCCCGGTGGTTGAGGTTGATGGTGCCCTGGCGGCGGTGAGGGAGTCGGCGGGCCGTATAGAGGTCGTGCTCGTCGGGCGGGAGAGCGCGCTCGAAGCGGAGCTCTCCAAGCACGACTCCGAAGGGCTCCCGATCTCGATCGCTCACGCGGACGAGGTCATCGCGATGGGGGAGTCTCCGGCGACCGCCATCAGGCGGAAGCGTGGAGCATCCATCGTCGTTGCGACCGACCTCCACGGCCGCCATGAGGTAGACGGCCTCGTGAGCGCCGGCAACACCGGAGCCGTTGTCGCCTCGGGCCTCCTCGGGCTCGGAATGCTGCCGAATGTCAGACGGCCTGCGATCGCGAGTATGTTTCCGACGGTCGACAGGCCGTCGCTCGTTCTCGATGTGGGTGCCTCTATCGATTCGCGCCCCTCCGATCTCCTCGAGTTCGCCGCCATGGGCGACGCCTACGCGCGCTATCTGCTGGGGCGCGACGAGCCCCGGATCGGGCTCCTGAACATCGGCGAGGAGAGTACGAAGGGGAGCGAGCTGACCCAGGAGGCCCACAAGCTGCTCACGGCGAGCCCCCTGAACTTCGTCGGCAACGTGGAGGGCAGGAGTCTCCTCCAGGGCAATGCCGACGTCGTCGTTGCGGACGGCTTCGTCGGCAACGTGATGCTCAAGCTCGTCGAGAGCGTTCTCGACGTACTGACGAACGCTCTAAGGGGTGCGGGCGCGCACAAGGGACTGGAGACGCTCAAGCGTCAGTTCGACTACGCCGAGTACGGCGGCGCCCCGCTCCTCGGCGTGAACGGCGTCGTCATCATCTCCCACGGTAGCTCCTCCCCCAAGGCCATAAAGAACGCGGTCAAGGTGGCCGCGAGGTTCGTGGACGTCGACCTCGACGGCAAGATCGTCGAGAGACTCAGGGAAGTGGCGGTGGGGAATGACTGAGCCGGCAACAAACGTCTACATCGCGGGAGTCGGTGCGTACACGCCCGAACGTGTCGTGACCAACGAGGACTTCGAGAAGACGCTCGACACGTCGGACGAGTGGATCACGCAGAGGACGGGGATCAAGGAACGCCATTACGTGGCCGACGGTCAGGTGACGTCGGACATGGCCTTCGAGGCTTCGAAGAAAGCGCTCAAGGCCGCGTCGCTCGAGCCGGCCGACATCGACTTGATCGTGGTGGCGACGGCGACGCCGGACATGGTGTTTCCCTCCACCGCCTGCCTGACCCAAGCGAAGCTCGGGGCGGCGGACGCGGTCTGTTTCGACATCGTCGCGGGGTGCACGGGGTTCCTGTACGCTCTCGTGACCGCCTCGCAGTTCGTCAAACAGGGGACCGCCAGGAACGCGCTCGTCATAGGCGCCGAGATACTGACCCGCTTCACCGACATGACGGACAGGACCAGCTGCGTGCTCTTCGGCGACGGCGCGGGCGCCGTCGTCCTCAAACCCTGCGGGCCGGAGCGAGGGATAATCCGGTCTCTCCTGGGAGCCGACGGCACGCTCGCGCGCCTTCTCGACATGCCCGCGGGCGGTTCCAAGATGCCTCCCTCGCACGAGACCGTCGACCAGCGTCTTCACGTGATTACCATGCAGGGCCGAAAAGTCTACGTGAACGCGGTGAAGGCGATGGGCGATTCCATCGTGAAGGTCATAGAGGACGCGGGCTTCCAGGGAAGCGACCTCGACATCCTCTTCCCGCACCAGGCGAACATCAGGATCATCCAGAGCGTCGCGGAGCGGGCCGGGTTGCCGATGGAGAAGGTATTCGTCAACATCCAGAAGTACGGGAACACGTCGGCGGCGTCGATCCCCATCGCTCTCGCCGAGGCCGTCGAGGCGGGTCGCGTCGACGAAGGGATGCTCGTGGGCATGGTCGCGTTCGGCGCGGGGTTCACATGGGGCGCCGCCCTCATCAGGTGGTAGCGCGCGTCCCGGTGCCATGAGCGGCAGGTGGGCACGCGATCCCACGCGACGGCCGCGACCGCCCGAGCGCCGCGTCCGGGAGGGAACGACTTGGACCGAACCGCCCTTCTGTTTCCGGGACAGGGCTCTCAGCGCGTCGGGATGGGGAAGGACCTTTTCGAGAGTTCTCCCGAGGCCCGCGAGATCTACGAGCGCGCGTCCGAAGCGATAGACGTCGACCTCGCGACCATCTCGTTCGAGGGTCCCGAGGAAGAGCTCACGAAGACCGTGAACGCACAGCCCGCACTGCTGGTGGCCGGCGTCGCGGCGCTGTCGCTGCTTCTGAAACGCGACTTCGTGCCCTGGGCCGCCGCCGGGCATAGCCTGGGCGAGTACACGGCGCTCGTGGCTGCGCGCAGCCTCTCGCTCGAGGACGCGACGCGGGCCGTGCGCGAGCGCGGCCGTCTCATGTACGAGGCCGGTCTGGAATCGCCCGGGACGATGGCCGCGATCATCGGCATGGACGCCGACGAACTTGACAAGGTGCTCAAGGACGCCCGTTCGAAGGGCGTCGTCCAGATCGCCAATCTGAACACGCCGGCTCAGATCGTGATTTCCGGCGAGGTCGACGCCGTCGCAAGCGCCATGGACCTCGCGGCTCGGAGAGGTGCCAGGCGCGTCGTGCCGCTCAAGGTGAGCGGCGCGTTCCACTCGGAGCTCCTGGTCTCCGCCAGGGACGGGATGGAGGAAGTGCTCGGAGGGGTCGCGATCGAAGCCCCGGAGTGTCTGTTCATTGCCAACGTGACGGGCGGGGCGCTTTCGGACCCCGCCGATATCAGGAAGAACCTCGTCAGGCAGATCGTGGAGCCGGTTCGCTGGGTCGAGTGCGTGCGGGCTCTCTGCAACCGGAAGGCCTCGCTCATGATCGAGGTCGGTCCCGGCAACGTGCTCCGTGGCCTCGTCCGGAAGATCGAGCCGGACGTCCGGACGATGGGTACGGGGACCGTCTCCGACATCGACAAGCTGCTGGCCGCCCTGTCGGTGGGTTAGCCTCTTCAAGTGAGGGAGCGGCTGCGCTTGTCCCGCGCGGCCTGCGGTCGGCGGGAGGAAGGTGAGTCAACGGTCCGGCGCTCGAGCCGGAGGAATGAGCGATGACACTTGAAGGCAAACGTGCCGTAGTTACCGGCGGAGGCCAGGGCATCGGGCGGGCCATCGCCCTCAAACTCGCTTCACTCGGGGCGACGGTCGCCGTCGTGGATCTGAACGCCGAGGGGGCCCGGTCCGTGGCGGATGAGATAGAGCGGATCGGTGGCAAGGCCTCGGGCCATGCGCTCGACGTCGCCGACGCCGAGCAGGTCAAGGACGTCTTCGGGAAGATCGCAGAGGACCTGGGCGGCATAGACGTGCTCGTGAACAACGCAGGGATAACCCGCGACGGCCTCATGATGAGAATGCCGCAGGCCGACTGGGACCTCGTGCTCTCGGTGAACCTTACAGGTGCTTTCAATTGCACGCGCGCCGTGGCCCGCGGCATGATGTCGCAGCGGTTCGGCAGGATCGTGAACATCTCCTCCGTCGTCGGCCTCATAGGGAACGCCGGGCAGGCGAACTACGCGGCGTCGAAGGCGGGGCTCATAGCGCTCACCAAGTCGGTCGCCAGGGAACTCGGGAGCCGCGGCGTCACCGCGAACGCGATAGCCCCCGGCTACATCGAGACTCCGATGACCGAATCGCTTCCCGAGAAGGCACGGGAGGAGTTCGCGTCCAAGGTAGCTTTGAGGCGTCTCGGGTCGCCGGACGACGTGGCGAATGTGGTTGCATTCCTCGCGTCCGATGGTGGAGACTATGTCACCGGTCAGACGATAAACGTGGACGGCGGGATGGTCATGCAGTAGTGGCCGTTCTTGGGTTCAGCAGACGGAGGGTGCCAATCCAATGGCAGATGTTGCTGAGAAGGTGAAGCAGGTCATCGCAGAGAAGCTCCAGATCGACCAGGGCCAGGTGACGATGGAAGCGTCCATCGTCGAGGACCTTGGGGCCGATTCGCTCGAGCAGGCCGACATTCTGTTCTCGCTCGAGGACGAGTTCGGCATCACCGCCGACGACACCGACGAGGCCGAGGGTCTGAAGACCGTCGCGGACATCGTCGCATATCTCGAGAAGAAGGTCGCGGCGAGCTAGGTACGCGTTCGTCAGGAGACCCGGCGCCGCCTGTTTCTCTGGGAGGCGCCGGACTTGCTGCCCCGGGCGCGGACCGAGGCCGCCGCTTCGTTGAGTTC
>JAUWRQ010000273.1 GCA_030610515.1 Candidatus Eiseniibacteriota bacterium
GATCGAGGCCGAGCCCGTCGAGGCACTGGTGAACGGAGGGACCGCCGCGGCGGAGCAGACCGGCGGCGAGATCATCCAGAGCGTGGGCGTGAGCGACCGCACACCCGGCAGCGACCGCCACGCCGTTCGGGACAAGGACCTGATCGATTCCCTCGATGAGGATTAACCGCTACCTAGCGCGGGCCGGAGTGGCTTCCCGCAGAGCCTCCGAGCGCCTCATCACCGCCGGGCGAGTCACGGTGGACGGGCGCACCATCACCGATCTCGGAACGAGGGTGGAGCCGGGCGAAGTCGTGCGGCTCGATGGAGAGATCGTCACACTGCCTTCTTCCTTCACGTACATCCTCCTCAACAAGCCGGCGGGATATGTCGTGACGCTCTCCGATCCGCAGGGTCGGAGAACCGTCGCCGACCTCATCAAGGACGTGGAAGCGCACGTCGTGCCCGTCGGCCGCCTGGACGTGCCCACCGAGGGACTCATCATCCTGACCGACGACGGCGACGTCGCTCACCGCGTGACGCACCCTTCCTTCGAGATCGACAAGGTCTACGAGGTGCTGGCAGGGGGAGTACTAGAGGAAGAGGACGTGAGGAAGTTGGAGGAGGGAGTGGAGCTCGACGGGCGGAAGACGTCGCCCGCGCGCGTGCGCGTCCTCTCCAGAGAACGGAGTTCCACGCGCGCGGAGGTGACGATCCACGAGGGGTGGAAGCGTCAGGTTCGCAGGATGTTCGAGGAGGTAGGACATCCGGTGAGGAAGCTCGTGCGCGTGCGGATCGGCCCCCTCGAGCTCGGTAGCCTCCCGTCCGGCAGTTGGCGACACATGACGTACGCCGAGCTGACATCGCTCCGCGACGCCCTGGGGCTAGGGGAGCACTGACCAGAATCCCCTTGCCTCCGGCGCGGCGGGACGCTATACTTTCTCATTCGAGTGCTCGTGAAGACCCTCTGGATTGGCCTCAAACACACTCCTGTGCGGCAAAGAGGGTGACAGGCCTGATAATCGCGATTGACGGACCGGCTGCTTCCGGCAAGAGCACAACCGCGAAGCTGGTGGCCGACCGGTTGGCCTATACCTATATAGACAGCGGCGCCATGTACAGGGCCGCGGCGTTGCGCGCGCTCAGACTGGGCATCGCGGAGGGCGATCACGAGGCCCTGGCTCGCTCGACCGAAGGAGCGTCGATCGAGCTCCCAAAGCGCGGCGACGGTCCGGTGCTCCTGGACGGTAGCGACGTGTCCGCCGAGATCCGGACCGAGCTGGTGACGGCGCTCGCGTCGGTAGTATCGACCGTGCCGGGTGTGCGCAGGGCGCTCGTTCGACAGCAGCGCTCCATCGGCCACGCGACCGACTGCGTGATGGAGGGGAGAGACATCGGCACGGTAGTGTTCCCCGACGCCGACCTCAAGATATTCCTCGTCGCGGACCTAGCGGAGCGCGCCAGGCGCCGGCTTCGGCAGATGAAGGAGCAGGGGCTTCTTGGCGAAGACGGGGAGGACGAGAACGAGCGGCTCCTCCGGGAGTTCGCGGAAGACATCCAAGCGCGCGACGAACGGGATTCCACGAGGGAAGACAGCCCGCTCACGAAGGCGCCTGATGCGATCGAACTCGACACGACCGGTCTTTCGATAGAACAACAGGTTGAGGCGGTGGTGCGCCTGGCCATCGAGCGAGGCGCCGCGGATCGCGGGAACGAGAAGGCGGTGCGCGAGTGAAATTCCACTACCGGCTCGTATGGATCGTCGCGAGGGCGCTCTCGAGACTCCTGTGGCGGTTTCGCGGACTGTGGCACGAGAGGATTCCGGCGAACGGGCCCTTGCTCATCGCGAGCAATCACACCTCGAACTGGGATCCGATATTCGTGGGGCTCGGCTGTCCGCGCGAGATCCATTTCCTGGCCAAGGATGAGCTCTTCAGAAACCCCCTGCTCGCCTGGCTCGTCCGGAGATACAACGCGATTCCGGTGCGGAGGGGGCGAGTCGACAGGCGGGCTCTCAGGGCCGCGACCCGCTTGCTGGACACCGACGGGGTGCTGCTCATGTTCCCCGAGGGCACGCGGATCAGGAGCGGCGAGATCGGCGAGGGCCGCGCGGGTGTGGGGTATCTGTCGGCCATGACTGGAGCGCGCGTCGTACCCGCGTTCATTACGGGTGCTAGGGAGCTGGGAAAGACCTTCCGCACGCGCACGCCACTCGTGGTGGCGTACGGTGACCCGATGCCGCCGCCCGACCCCGACGACAACGAGAGCCACGCCGAGTTCACCGCGCGCGTGATGGAACGAATCAGAGAGCTTCGTCGGGAGGTGAAGTCGACTTGAAGGTGACGGTCGCCGCCGGCTCGGGGTTCTGCTTCGGTGTGAAGCGCGCGCTCAAGATCGCCTTCGACGCGGCGCGCAAGCACGACGGACCAATCGCGACTCTGGGACCTATCATCCACAATCCTCAGGTCGTGGCTAAGCTCGAGGAGGAAGGACTCAAGGTCGTCGACGACCTTGACGAGGTATCGGGCGGGACGCTCGTGGTTCGGTCTCACGGTCTGCCGGGCTCGGTGCTCGAGGAGGCGGCGGCGCGCGGCATGTCGATAGTTGACGCGACGTGTCCCTTCGTCAAGCAGACTCAGGACGCGGCAGCCAGGCTCGAGCAGGAAGGATACACGATCGTCATCGTCGGGGAGGAGGACCATCCCGAGGTCCTCTCCGTGACCGGCAATCTCCGCGAACCCGCGACGGTGGTGGCCGGAACGGACGACGTGGAGTCGCTGAACGTGACCGGCAAGGTAGGCGTCGTTTGCCAGACGACGCAGCCGGTGGAACACCTGCGGAACGTCGTCGACGCGCTGCTCCCGCGGACGCGCGAGCTTCGTGTCTTCAACACGATCTGTGAGGCCACGTTCGAGCGACAGGAGAGTGCTCTCAAGCTGGCGGCGGACGTCGACGTGATGCTCGTCGTCGGAGGACGGAACAGCGCAAACACAAGGCGGCTGTGGGAGCTCTGCCGAGAGGCGGGGCGAGACGCCTACCATATAGAAACATCTGACGAACTTGAACCCGAGTGGTTCGAGGGTAA
>JAUWRQ010000141.1 GCA_030610515.1 Candidatus Eiseniibacteriota bacterium
ACGAGCGCGCCCTCGAAGTCGACGTGCATCTTCTCGATGCGCCCGCCCACCCACGCGGCTATCCTCTCGACGCGTCCCTCGTCGTAGGTGACCGTGCCCACCATCGGCACCTCCATCTCCACGATCCTGCGGACGACGGGCGCCGTCTCCACCTCCATGAGCTTCCGGGCGGCCTCGGTGACCGTCAGCCTGCGCGAGACGGCCTCTTCCTGCTCGATCTCGACGGGGATGAGGTCCATCCCACAGATCGGACAGTCTCCGGGCTCGGGCTGGCGGACGTCCGGATGCATCGAGCACGTCCACACGATCCCGTCGATCGCGGTCTCTGTGTCCGCTTCGCCGCTGGACTGGCACGCCCATAACCCCATGAGCGAAACGAGAATGACCGCGAGAAGAGCCCGAGATATCGTGGCGGTCGTCGCGTTCCCTCCGTTCGGACTCACCGTCGTGTCTCCCTTCACGGACTCTATTCCGCCTTCACGGACTCTACTCCGCACCCTCGGAGCCGACCTCCACGAGATTCATGCCGCACTCCGGACACTTGCCGGGCTCCTCCGACATGACCTCGGGATGCATCGGACACGTGTACATGGTGACCTGCTCGCCCTCGGTGTGTGTCCCGGTGTGCTCGCCCTCGGTGTGTGTCCCGGTGTGCTCGCCCTCGGTGTGTGTCCCAGTGTGCTCGGCCTCGGTGTGTGTCCCGGCGCGCTCGGCCTCCACACGCGTGTCCGCCTGCTCGCCGGACTGGCAGGCCACCGTGCCGAAGACCGCCACGAGTATGACCGCCGAAAGACCCAGGACCGACGCTACCGCTCTGGCGTTCGTTCTCATCGTTCTTCACTCCCTTCCGGATTCCCGCCAACCGCTTCCCGCGGCTCATGCGCCACGTCACTCACCGTCTGGTGACTCCGACGCGATGCGACTCCCCAGGACCCTCTCAAAGCGCGACCCGGCCACTACAGCATCGACCCGGGCCCGCGCCAGGGAGAGTTCGAACTCGAGGAGCGCCTGCTCGGCCGCCACCAACGTCTCGAAGCCCACCGCCCCGCTCCCGTAGGCCGCGCGCGCTGAGGCGAGCGACTGTTCGGCGGAAGGCACGATATCCTGTTCGTACAACGCTACTCGTCTGGCCGCGTCGTCCATCTCGAAGAGCGCCATTTCGAGACGCGCGGCGATCTCGTTCTCCTTCTGTCGTTTCATGTCCCGGGCAGAAACAATGCGTTCGGTCTGCTCGGCAACCCCGGCCGCGTGCTTCCCGAACCAGAGAGGGAGACTCACGGACGCCAAGACGGAAAGGGGGTCCTTCCCGCTCTCGTCTACCGGCATCACAGCTTCCCCCGTCACGATGTAATCGACGCCGAGGGTGATGTCGGGGAAGTAGCCGCGACGCGCCAGAGATCTGAGGTGCTCCGCCTTCTCGATCCGGCCATCGAGAGCAAGTACTTCCGGACTCGAGCGCGCGAGTTCCGCTGATGCGCCACCCGGTATCTGAACACGGACGTCCGGGATTCCGTCCGGCCAAGGCAGCGGTTCCGAGCGCGTCGTGCCGAGCGCCGCCGCTAGACGCGCCGACAGAGGTCGGCGCCGGGCAACGGCCGACGCCAGACGGTCGGAGATGCGAGCGCGCTCGATGCCGGCTCGCATGAGGTCGGCGTACGGGACGTCCCCGGAGGCATAGCGCGCCCGAACGACGTCCTCGAGGTCCGCGAGAAGCGAGGTGCGTCGCTCGAGGATGTCGATGGTGATCCTGAGATTCGCGTACTCGACGTACGCCTCGGTCACCTCGAAGACGGCGTCCGCCGCGGCCCGTCGGTAGCGCTGATACGCGGCGCCGGCGTCGGCCCGCGCCGCCTCGGACCTCAGGCGAAGCTTGCCGAACCACGGAAGCGTCTGCCGGAGCGCGAGCTTCTGCTCCTGGGGACCGACTCGAGTCTCGATCTCATGAACGAAGTGGCCGTACGTGAGCACCGGATCAGGCAGGGAGCCAACGCGCCCGACGGCTTCACGGACCGAGAGCCACTCGTGGCGCGCTGAGCTGACACCGGGGGTCACCTCGAGCACGTGCTCGACGCTGGCCTCCAACGTGAATGCGGACGCAGACTCCAGCACGCCGTCCACGTCGCCCCTGGCCGGCCTCGCGCACGCTGCACACGCAACGATCAGGAGAATCGCGGGCAGACCGCGACCGGGGCGGCTGCGGGACGCGCCAATCGTGTTCCTCTTCACGGCTACCCCCTTCCCTTGCGTGCGAACGCGCTTCTCATTCGCGCGAATCCGCTCTACGCGAATCCCGGCGCACGTGTTGCGGGCGGCCGGCGGAAGCGAATTCCCCTCTTTCTTCTGACGCACGATTCAGAGAGACGGTGCACCCCGGCGTGCCCGGCCCGTGGCACTCCCCGGCACGGGTGTCCGGCGGGAAGGCCCGGGACGAGTGTCCGCCGGGAAGGCTCGGGACGAGTGTCCGCCGGGAAGGCTCGGGACAGGCCCTTGGCCTGGGCATGCCGGGCTGCGACATCGCTCCACGGCATTCCGTGAACGAGTAGCTCGCGCACCATATAGAGGCCGTGGCCGCGGCCTAATGGGAGGCGCGCGGCCACAAGAAGACTTGACACTCAGTGAAGAGAGCCAAGTCGGCCAAATGTGACGGGTTCAGCTGGCCCCTAGGGTGGGGACAGGAGCATCATATCACGTCGACTCCGCCGAATCAAGCACGGGGCCAAGAAACCGTTAACTGACGATTGTAGCACAGGTTAGCACGATCAACGTCCGAGAGAGAGACCCGCCGTGAGCTGTCCGCCGCGCCGCGTGGAATGCCCCCGGCCCGCGCGGGATCTCACGCGAGGAGCTTCTCGATGAGGCCACGGGCTGACCGAACGGCTCTTCCGCGGTGGCTGACGGCATTCTTCTCGGCGCCCGTCATCTCGGCGTACGCCTTGTCCGAACCGTCCGGAAGGAAGAGCGGGTCGTATCCGAAGCCCCCGCTCCCGCGCCGTGCCCGGAGAATCACGCCCACAGTCACACCCTCTACGGTTCGTGTATCGCCGCCGGGGACTGCAAGTGCGACGACGCACCTGAACCGGGCCCGCCTCTCGCCATCGGGAACACCTTCGAGTTCCCTCAGGAGCTTTTCGTTGTTCCTCTCGTAGTCGGGTTCGTCTCCCGCGTAACGCGCCGAGCGCACACCGGGCGCCCCTCCGAGCGCGTCAACCTCGAGTCCCGTGTCATCGGCGAGCGCGGGGAGTCCGGTCGCGTCCGCGACGGCGCGCGCCTTCTTGATGGCGTTCTTCTCAAGCGTCGCTCCATCCTCGACCACGTCAGGGATGTCAGGATACTCGAGGAAGGAGCTGAGGTCGACGTCGAGACCTGCGAGGATTGCTCGGATCTCTTCGACCTTGTGGCGATTTCGAGTTGCGAGGACGAGCTTCAAATGGCGCCGCCAATTTCGTCTATGGACACGACCTCCACGAAGGGAAGGGCTCCACCGAGGAACCGCTCCGCCTGTTCCTTGAAGCGGTGGGGAACGTCGCTCACGTAGAAGCGATGCTCGAGCGTCCCGCCGGGCTCGCGCGCCAGGCCGTGCGACGCCAGGCGCTCCGCCACCTCCCGCGCGGTCTCCTCCGCCGAATCGATGAGCCTGACTCCCGGCCCGAAGACCTTCCCGACCGTACCCTTGAGTATCGGGTAGTGGGTGCATCCGAGCACGACGACGTCGACGCCCGCGTCACGGAGCGGCGTCAGGTACTCGTGAGCGATCACGAGCGTTACCTCGCGGTCGTTCCAGCCCTCCTCCGCCAGCGGAACGAAGAGCGGACAGCTCTGTTCGAGAACCTCTGCGTCCCGGTCGAGCTTTGCGATCTCACGGCGGTAAGCATGGCTTGCGATCGTCCCCTCCGTGCCGATTACGCCGATCCTGCCGTCGAGGGTCGACGACACGGCCGCGAGCGCACCGGGGCGTATCACCCCGACGACAGGAAGGTCGTACTTCGAGGAGAGAGTGTCGATTGCCACGGAGGAGGCCGTGTTGCACGCGACCACGACCATTTTGACGCCGCGACTCAGAAGGAACTCGGTGTCCTCGATGGCGAACTGCGTGACGGTTTCGGGCGACTTGGGACCGTAAGGTAGCCTCGCGGTGTCCCCGAAGTAGACGATCTCCTCGTGCGGGAGCTGTCTGATGATCTCGGCGACCACCGTAAGACCCCCGATGCCGGAGTCGAATACTCCGATCGGTCTCGATGCGGTGTCACTCACGAACGCCGCCTCCTCTCGCCTCTCACCCGGCGCCGGTCACGCTCGCCGGCGCTGATCGCACTCACTCGGTGCCCGTCACACGCACTCAGGGTCCTTCACACTCAGCGATACTGGTCGACGCTGAACGGAACGGTCGCGTCTATGTGGCCCGCGACGCTCTCGATCTCCCGTCCCTCCACAAGGAAGGTCACGTGCTCGACATCGGGGAAGTTGCGCGCCAGGGTCTGAACAACCGAGCTGATGGTCAGTATCTCACCCGTCGAACCCCCGGGGTGTCTCTCGACGAGCTCACTCGAGAAGTCGACGAACGCGCCACCTCTGTCGTCGAACACGACGGAGAGCACCTTCGTGTCTTGCGGGAGAGTCCGGGCGCCGCCGCCGCCCGAGGGACCGCGCGCCAGCTCCTCCAGTATGCGCTTGCCGCGCTCCGCTTTGTCCTCGGGAACCTCGATCTGGCGTCGCTCCTCGACGAGTCTCGTCGCCGACGGGTCCGCGAACACGACGATCACCGACTGGACGCCGCGGCCCACCTCCTCTTCGATAGCGCCTCCCTGCTGAAGGTCCTCAGAGATCTCGCGTTCGAACAGAAGGTAGAAGACCGCGAACGCCACGATCCCGATCCCGATGGCGACGATGATCTTCACACGAAG
>JAUWRQ010000167.1 GCA_030610515.1 Candidatus Eiseniibacteriota bacterium
AAGGCTCTCGCGAGTCCTCTGGGCATGGCCGGCGACTCGCTCCTCTGGGGAGCCGCCCGGCCGCTGGCTGCGCTGGCCGCGGTCGCAGCAGCGCTCATGGGAGCGCACTGGGCGCCGATCGTGCTGCTCGGTGTCTACAACGTGCCCCACCTGGTTCTCAGAACCAGAGGCGTGTGGGCCGGTGGCGAGCGAGGACCCAGCGGTGCCGGGGGCCTGCTCGGGCAGCGGTTCCGGGTACTGGTGTCGTCCATGAGAGCCCTGATGTGCTTCGCCGCCGGGTTCGTCTTCGCTCTGGCTATCGGAAGCGAAGGCAGACTCTCCGCGCCGTCACTGGTCGTCGCCGGGAGCTTCTTCGTGCTGACCCTCGTGGCGCTCAGAGTCCGCGTCCCGATCACGGCCATCGGCCTCGCCGGCTTGGCGGGCGGCGTGGCCATCGTGCTTTCCAGAATCTGAGGGGAGGGGGCTTGGTCGAGAAGACCGTGGTGCTGGCCAACAAGCATGGGCTTCACGCTCGTCCGGCTGCGGAGTTCGTCAAGCTGGCCGGCCGCTTCGACGCGGACGTGAAGATCACGAAAGACGATCTGACCGTCGACGGTAAGAGCATCATGGGAGTGATGATGCTTGCAGCGGAGCAGGGGAGCATCATCGCCATCCGGGCGGAGGGCCCGGAGGAGCGCGAAGCGGTGCGCGCTCTCAAGGCATTCCTGGAGACCGACCACACGGAGGAGTAGCCCTCTTGATCGACCTCGCCGAAATAGGGAAGACCGAGTACATCAAAGGCATCCCGGCGTCGCCCGGCGTCGTGATCGGTAGGGCGTTCGTTCTGGACACCGACCGACCGCACGTCTCGGCGGAGACCATCGAGCCCGGCCAGATTGAGGGCGAGGTCGCGGCCTTCACCGCGGCGATCGAGGACGTGCGTTCGGAGCTGGCGAAGCTCAGGAGTTCCCTCGAGGAGGAGCTTGGTGAGGAGCACGCCAGGATCTTCGACGCGCATCTGATGATCCTCGAGGACTCGATGGTGGTGGAGGGCACCATCAAGCGCGTGCGCTATCAGCGAGTCAGCGCCGCGCTCGCCTTGACCGAGACACTTGGCAAAGTGACGTCCGCGATGGAGAGAACGGACGATGAGTATCTCCGCGACAGAGTCTTCGATATCAAGGACATAGAGAGACGTCTCCTGGTGCGCCTTCTCGGACGCAAGGCGGATTCCATGAGCCGCCTCGAGGACGACGTCATCGTAGTCGCGCGCCAGCTGGCTCCGACCCACACCGCGTCGATGCACCAGGAGCGGGTAAAGGGCTTCGCGACCGAGGCCGGAGGGCGCACGTCTCATGCCGCCATCATGGCACGTTCGCTCGAGATCCCCGCCGTCGTGGGGCTCGGGCGCGCGACCGACCTCATGGACCAAGGTGAATCGATAATCGTCGACGGCACGCTGGGACTCCTGGTCTACAGATACGACCAGGCGGTGCTCGATTACTATCTCGAACGTCAGCGTCGATACGAGGAGTTCGAGCGGAGCCTCCTCACGCTCAAGGACTACCCGGCAGTCACCCGCGACGGGAGGAAGTTCGAGCTCGCGGCCAACATCGAGATCCCCGACGAGGTCGACTCGGCCATCGCCCACGGGGCCGAGGGGATCGGCCTCTTCAGAACGGAGTACCTCTTCATCGCGCGTGACGCTCCTCCGTCCGAGGAGGAGCAGTACGAAGCATACCGGCACGTCGTCGAGGCCATGTCGCCCTCGACCGTCGTCATCCGCACTCTCGATGTCGGCGGAGACAAGTTCGGTCCCAGGGAGAACAGGCGCAGAGAGGAGAACCCCTTCCTTGGCTGGAGAGGGATACGCTACAGCCTGGCCAAGCCAGACCTGTTCATGCGGCAGCTCAGGGCGATCCTGCGGGCGAGCGCGCACGGCAGCGTTCGCGTGATGTTCCCGATGATCTCCTCGCTTCACGAGGTTCGCGATTCGAAGCAGGTGGTCGAGGCGGCCCGGCAGGAGCTGAGGACCAGGGGACAGGAGTTCGATGAGAAGATGGAAGTCGGTGTTATGATAGAGACCCCTGCGGCGGCGGTCATCGCCGACATGATCGCGCGGGAGGTCGATTTCATGAGCATCGGCTCGAACGATCTGGTCCAGTACGCACTCGCGGTGGACCGCGGCAACGACAGGGTGGCCTACCTATACGACGAGCATCATCCAGCCGTTCTGCGTCTGCTCGAGCAGACGGTTCGCGCTGCGAAGCGTCGGCGCAGGTGGATAGGGCTCTGCGGCGAGATGGCAGGTAACCCGCTGTCCGTTCTGCTTCTTATTGGGCTCGGTCTGAACGAACTCTCGACGAGTCCGCTCATGCTGCCCGAGGTCAAGAGCATCGTCCGCGCCACCAGTTACAACTCGGCGAGGAAGACGCTCCTCAAGGCGATGAGCATGAAGACCGGCTCCGAGGTGCGCAGATACCTCGAGGGCATATTCCGGAAGAAGTACCCGGAGATCAGCGCGACGGAGCTGATTTCATGAACTTGCTGAACGACGCCCAGGCGATGCGAGAGAGAGACCCCGGCGGCATGAGTCGCCATCTCGAGAGCTTCCCGGCACACCTTGCGGAGGCACACGAGATCGGCAGGCGCGCCGACGTGACGGTCTCCGGCGAAGGCGTCACGTCGATCGTGGTACTCGGCATGGGCGGGTCGGCCATCGGCGGGGAGCTGGCCTCGGGGCTCCTGGCGAGCGAGCTGCGCGTGCCCATGGAGGTCGTGCGCGGCTATGCAGTGCCCGCCTACGTGGGGCCGGACACGCTGGTGCTGGTATCGAGCTACTCGGGCAACACGGAGGAGACGCTCTCGGCCTACGATGCCGCTACGGAGCGGGACGGCCGCATAGTGTGTTCGACGACTGGGGGAGAGGTGGCGAGGCTCGCCTCCGAGAGGGGCCACGACCGCGTGACGATCCCCGGCGGCCTCCCTCCGAGGGCCGCGCTTGCCTACAGCCTCGTCCCTACGCTTGTGATCCTGGCGAGGCTCGGTTTCACCGGGGACCCGGGGGCTCAGGTAGATGACGCGATCTCGGTCACAGAGGAGACCGTGCGGCTCTGCGGGCTCGACGTTCCAGCGGACGGAAATCCGGCGAAGGAGCTCGCCTCGTGGTTCGCCGGACGCGTCCCCGTGGTTTACGGGACCGCGCCGATGACGAGCGTTGTGGCGACGCGGTGGGCCGGTCAGATATCGGAGAACTCGAAGACCGTGGCGCACGTGAACGAGCTGCCGGAGATGAACCACAACGAGATCGTGGGGTGGAGCGGCCCCGGCGCCTTCGCGGGAGAGGGCCGGGTGGTGTTCTTGAGGGACTGCGACGACCATCCGAGAGTGGTCCACAGGATAGAGATAACAAGAGATGAGATCGCGCGCGCCGGAGCGGAGGTCCGCGAGGTCCGAAGCAGTGGAGAGACGAGACTGGGACGCCTTCTGTCGCTCGTGGGGATGGGCGACTTCACGAGCTTCTACCTGGCGATGCTGGCCGGGGTCGACCCAAGCCCCGTAGCACCGATCGACAGGCTGAAGAAGTCCCTGTCCGAACTCCAGTAGAGTGGTCCCAGTCGAGAGGAATGCACATGAAGGCCATCATCCCTGTCGCCGGAATCGGAACGCGGCTACGACCTCATACGCACACGATCCCGAAGGCTCTCGTCCAGGTCGCCGGGAAGCCGATACTGGGACACATACTTGACGAGCTCAAGCCGATCGGCATCACCGAGGTCGTCCTCGTGACCGGCTACATGGGCGACAGGGTCAAGGAGTACGTGGCTCAGGCGCACCCGGATCTCGACGCGTGCTACGTCGATCAGGCGGAGAGGAAGGGGCTGGGGCACGCCATCTACCTTACGCGAGGGTGCGCGGACGGGGGCCCGATTCTCATCGTTCTGGGCGACACCATCGTCGCGGCGGACTTCTCGTCGTTCGTCGGTGGGAGCCGCACTCTCATCGGCGTGAAGGAAGTGGACGACCCGCACAGGTTCGGCGTGGTGGAGGTCGCTGACGGACGCGTGAAGAGTCTCGTCGAGAAGCCGGACGTCCCGCCGTCCAACCTCGCGATCGTCGGGCTCTACTACATCGTGAACTCACGTTCTCTCTTCGAGTGCCTGAACGACATAGTGGAGGGAGACGTGCGGACGAAGGGCGAATACCAGCTGACGGACG
>JAUWRQ010000080.1 GCA_030610515.1 Candidatus Eiseniibacteriota bacterium
GAGGAGATACTGAGCGGCTAGGAGGATCTCGACACGCGCCCGCCGGTGCCTCGCGGAGGATCTCGACACGCGCCCGTTGGTGCTTCGCGGAGGATCTCGACACGCGCCCGTTGGTGCTTCGCGGACGGGGCCCTCGCCATCGGCTCGGAGATCTGCTCGAGGCACACGAGCCTCACCTGCAACTGGGAGCACAATGACACCACGGACGATGACTTCACAGCCGACATCACGTCATTAAGACACGAAGTTTTCTTGCGACTTGAGATGCTCTTCCGGGCGCGCAGACGCGGATACGGGGCCAACACACGGCTAAGTGACAGCAGAGCCCCCAGTTAAGCCCTTCTCTCTTTATTCGGGGACCCCCTTTCTCAGGAACACCGGGTTACCGGGCCTCTTTCAGATGGTGTGATTTCGTGCTTGCACTCGTTTCGTGGAATCCGCTAGATTCGCCGGGACGTAAGTGGTGATTGGAAGTTCAGATGTGGGCACTGATGTACGGTGGCCTGCGGGATGCGCGCACGGCAGCGGGAGGAGCCTCCCGGTCGGTCCGACCGCAGGCACAACCAAAGGGAGGAACCATGCGTCGTGGACTCATGGTAGCGCTCGTGGCGGCAATGCTTCTTACCGCCTGCACCGCACAGGCCGACTTCTACGGTAGTCTGCGCTACGCGGGCACCTTCAACCTGAAGGAGTTCGCGTTCGGAATGCAGTCCGACGCGTTCGGGGCGGAGGTCGCTCTCGGCTACAGCAAGCTGACCATCACGGACCTGGAGAATCTGGACGAGGATCTCGAGGGCCTCGAGCCAACGGCGTCGCTCATGTCGCTCGGAGGCGCTGCCTTCTTCCAGATCGCCGGTGACGAGAGGTACGGGTTCGACGTAGGCGCCCGCGCCCAGTACATGACGATGTCGGTCGAGGCCGATTTCTCGGACGTCGACAAGGCCGACGACGAGACGATCAAGGCGACGCTCTCATGCTTCGCCGTCGGCCCGGTCCTCCGCGGCCGCTGGTTCCTGGTCGAGGACTCGATCGCGCTCGGCCCGGAGATCTACTTCAAGTACGCCATGTGGAGCTCGGACTTCGAGGCCTTCGGTGAGAGCGGGGACGGCCCCGGCGCCACGGTCATGGAGCTCGAGTACTCGCTCCGGATGGACTTCTACTTCTAGAGCACCGGAGTCCAGAAACAAGAAGAGGGGGCGCTTCCTCACGGAAGCGCCCCTTTCTTCACCACGTTCCCTCTCCCGCTGCGTTCACCACACTCCACTGCCCTCCCGGTGTCACGTGATGCTGGACCATATAGGAACGGTCGGGCTCGACCGTTCGATGTCAGCGCTCCGGAGTTGGTATTCACGGACTCCGGCCGCCGAACAGGCGGGAACAGGCAACCGACGACCCGAGGATGCACACGATGACAGCCGCGAGCGTCATGAAGAGCATCGCGCCTAGCATCTATGCCCCGATGTGTCTGCGCCGGGTCATGGCCCTAGTGTGCCCTCACCATCTCCTTGACCTTCATCAGCCGGGTCGTGCTCTCGCGTTCGAGCTCAGCTAGCCGGTCGGCGATGAATCTGATGGTCTCTTCGAGGTTTGGAACGAGGATGTGCTCGAGCGCGTTGACGCGCCGGCGCGTCTTCTCGAGTTCGGCCGCGATGAGCTGGACCGACTTCTCCATCTCCGCAAGGCGCATGAGTTTGGGCAGGACGGCCGCGTAGAGTTCGAGGGCGCGGTCCAGGTCGCCGGTGGTCTCGAGGTATCCGTAACCCAGCTCTGCGTCCTCGGGGAATTCGACGGAGAAAACTGGGACCTTGAGGTTCATGACCTGCTCCCGGTCGGCCTTCAGGCTCACGATGCGTCGCGAGAACGCGAGCGCTGCCGCCATCGCCGGACCGTCCATCTCGAAGCGGGCCGACACGAACGCGCGGTGCGCCGTCTCGAGTGCTTTCTCCACCTCGGCGCGAAGATCTCGAGCGGCGTGAACGATACCACGGAACCGGCGCATGAGCTCCTCCTGCTTGTCCTTGAGGAGCTTGTGCCCGCGCTTGGCCAGCGTCAGACGCCGACGAAGCCTCAGGAGCTGCATGCGGTTGGGGTTGGCGCGTATCTTCATGTGTCCCTGATCCTGTGCCTGGTTGGGGCTGCGGCCTTTTCTCCCCGGACTCGGACATGTCGCGCTGGGGCGGCTCGTCTTCCCCGCGGGCGAGTTGTCGAGCGAAGCGAGGCATGTTTGAGCGCCGCGGGGAAGGACGGCCGCCCACAGCGCAACAACTCGCCGGGTGAGAAAGGCCGCAGCCCCACCCAGCACGGGTCACCGGCGCGGGTCAGTCCGCGCCAACCTCAGCCGACTGCTTCTTCAGGTACTTCTCGATCTGCGCGGGCTTCACGCGCTTGAGCTCGGAGAGCGGGAGGATCTCGAGAAGCTCCCAGCCCAGGCGCAGCGTCTCTTCGATGGTCCGGTTCTCATCGATGCCCTGCCGCACGTACCTCTCCTCGAAGACGTCGGCGAACTTGAAGAACGCCTTGTCCTCGGGAGAGAGCGCGGCCTCGCCGAGGATGACCGCGAGCTCCTGCGCCTCCTTGCCGCGCGCGTAGGCGGCGAAGAGCTGGTTGGCGAGATTCGCATGGTCCTCGCGCGTGCGCCCCTCGCCGATGCCCTTGTCGCGCAGACGTGAGAGCGACGGGAGCACGTTGACCGGCGGGTAGATGCCCTTCCGATGCAGCGCGCGGTCGAGGATGATCTGCCCCTCGGTAATGTACCCGGTGAGGTCGGGGATCGGGTGCGTCTTGTCATCCTCGGGCATCGAGACGACCGGGATCTGCGTGATCGAGCCCTTCCGGCCCTTGATGCGGCCCGCGCGCTCGTAGAGGGTCGACAGGTCGGTGTAGAGATAACCCGGGGAGCCGCGTCGCCCCGGGACCTCCTTGCGTGCGGCCGAGATCTCCCGAAGCGCCTCGCAGTAGTTCGTCATGTCGGTGAGGACAACGAGTACGTGCATACCGATGTCGTAGGCCAGGTACTCCGCGGCGGTCAGCGCCATCCTCGGTGTCGCGATGCGCTCGATCGCCGGATCGTTCGCGAGGTTCACGAAGAGCACCGCGCGCTCGATCGCGCCCGTTCGTCTGAAGTCGGCGATGAAGTACTCCGCCTCATCGAAGGTGATGCCCATCGCGCCGAAAACAACAGCGAAGCTCTCCTCGGTGCCCAGGACCGTGGCCTGTCTTGCGATCTGCGCCACCAGCTCCGCGTGCGGCAGTCCGAACCCGCTGAAGATGGGGAGCTTCTGTCCACGGACGAGCGTGTTAAGACCATCGATCGTTGAGACGCCCGTCTGGATGAACTCGTTCGGGTAGTCGCGCGCCGTCGGGTTGATGGGAGCGCCCGCGACGTCGCGCTTCACCTCGGGGATGATCTGTGGCCCGCCGTCCTTCGGGCGGCCGAGCCCGTCGAAGACGCGGCCCAGCATGTCGCGTGAGAGACCGAGCTCGAGCCCGCGTCCGAGGAACCGCACGCGCGCGCTGTCGACCGACACGCCGGTGGCTCCCTCGAAGAGCTGCACGAGCGCCGTGTCCTCGTTGACCTCGAGGACGCGCCCCCTCCTCACATCACCATTCGGCAGCTCGACCTCGGCCAGCTCCTCGTATTTGACGCCGGAGACGCCCCCAACCAAGAGGAGCGGTCCCGCAATCTCCTGGACGGTCATGTACTCCTTAACCATGCGTGAACTCCCCTCCGTCGGTTCCACGTGTCGTGCCCAACTACGCCACCGCTCCCTCCGCTGCCACGGTCTTCGCGACGAGGTCCTTGATGCCGCTTTCGATCCTGCCTGCGATGGCGTCGAAGTCCGCAAGCTCGCTCTCGGGAATGAAGCGCGAGCGGGAGATGTCCTCCATCACAGGGAGACCGAAGATCTCCTCCGCAGACACTCCCTGCTCGATCGCGTCCGCCGCGAGCTTGTGGAGCGTCATGATGTTCACGAGCATCTTGAACTGCTTCGGGAACGACGTGTAGGTGTCGACCTCGTCGAAAGCGTTCTGGTGGAGGAAGTCCTCGCGTATCGCCTTCGCCGTCCCCAGGACGAGCCGGTCACGATTCGAGAGCGCGTCGACGCCCACGAGCCGCGCGATCTCCTTGAGCTCCGCTTCCTGCTGCAGAACTCGCATCGACTCCGCGCGCATGACCTCCCAGTCCTCCGAGACGTTGGTCCGGAAGTAGCCCTCCAGACTCTCGTGGTAAAGCGAGTAGCTCGTCAGCCAGTTGATCGCCGGGAAGTGGCGCTCGTACGCAAGCCAGTCCTCGAGCGACCAGAAGACCTTCACGACCTTGAGGGTCGCCTGGACGACGGGGTCGGAGAGGTCGCCGCCGGGAGGCGAGACCGCACCAATCGCCGACAGGGCGCCGATGCGCTCGTCGGACCCGAGGCAGACGACGCGCCCCGCTCGCTCGTAGAACTGCGCCGCGCGCGCGGGGAGGTAGGCGGGATAGCCTTCCTCGCCCGGCATCTCCTCGAGACGCCCTGACATCTCGCGGAGCGCCTCCGCCCAGCGCGACGTCGAGTCCGCCATGAGCGCGACCGAGTAGCCCATGTCCCGGAAGTACTCCGCGATCGTGATGCCCGTGTAGATCGACGCCTCGCGCGCCGCGACCGGCATGTTCGACGTGTTGGCCACGAGAACGGTACGCTTCATGAGCGGCTCGCCCGAACGTGGGTCCCGAAGCTCGGGGAATTCCATCAGGACGTCTGTCATCTCGTTCCCGCGCTCGCCGCAGCCGATGAAGATGACGACCTCGGCGTCGGCCCACTTCGCGAGCTGGTGCTGGACGACGGTCTTGCCCGCGCCGAACGGCCCCGGCACGCACGCAGTCCCGCCCTTTCCTATCGGGAAGAAGGCGTCGATGACACGCTGCCCCGTGACGAGCGGTTCCTCAGGGCTTAGGCGTTCCTTGTAGGGTCGCGCCTGCCGGACCGGCCAGCGGTGCATGAGCTTGACGTCGAAGGGACCGTCGGCCGTCTCGAGCTCGCCGATCTTATCCTCTACCGTGTAGCTCCCGCTCGAGAGGCTCTTGAGCTTGCCGCTCACCCTGGGCGGCACGAGGATTCTTTGTTCGACGAGTGTCGACTCGCGGACCGTGCCCAGCACGTCGCCGCCGACCAGTTCTGTCCCCACAGCCGCCGTTGCGACGAACTCCCATTTCTTCTCCCGGTCGAGCCCCGGCACGCTGACGCCGCGTGTGATGAAGTCGCCCGTAACATCCCGGATCTTGTCGAGCGGCCGCTGGATACCGTCGTAGATCGACTCGATGAGGCCGGGCCCGAGCTCCACTGAGAGTGGCTCGCCCAGCGAGACGACCGGTTCGCCTGGTCCCAGTCCACCTGTGTCCTCGTAGACCTGGATGGAGGCGAGGCCGCCCTTCACCTCGATGATCTCGCCGATGAGCTCCTTGTCGCTGACCAGGACGACGTCGAACATCCTGGCCGCGCGCATGCCGTCCGCTACGACGAGTGGGCCCGACACCTTTCTGACGGTGCCCCTGACGGTTGTCTCTGCCATGCGTCGTCTCCTGTCGCTGACTCGGTAGCAGCACCCCTAGGTGGTCAGCTCTTCGCCCCGTCACCCAAGATGTCCGCGCCGACGGCCGCGGACACGGCGTCGTGTATCTCGGCGGCCGCGAGCCCCCGGGACCCGGTGACGCTGGGGAGAACCGTGACCGTCGGAAGCGGCTGGTCCCTGTACTGCGCTATCTGCTCGGAGCACGCCTCGTAGACGTCCTCGGTCACAAACACGATGGACGGCCCTTCGCTCACCACCTCGTCGAACGCCGCCCGTGCCTCGTCGACGCCGGACACGGCGCGCACAGTGATGCCGAACGCCGCGAATCCCCAGATTGAATCTCTGTCTCCTATGAAAGCGATATCAGACATGCATCACCCTGAGTCTTGTCTCTATCTCGCCGCTCGCAACGCCGTCGAGCTTCGCGGCGATGGCGGCACGAATGAGCTTCAGCTCGAGCCGCCGCAAGAGGATGAACCTGACCAGAGGCTCGATCCCGTAGGCGGTCGTAGACGCGGGCTCGGCCTTCCGGAGAAGC
>JAUWRQ010000064.1 GCA_030610515.1 Candidatus Eiseniibacteriota bacterium
CCGAGTCGAACGGGAACTCCTGGAGTTCCGGGTTCTCTTCGTCCTCAGTCGGCGATCTCGTGCCCAGCTTGGTGGACATGGTGACGAGCGCGGCCTCGGTCGGATCGCCGATCGGATACCACTCGTGGTGATCCTCGTCCGGTTCGTGTATCTCCGCGTTCGACGCCATCGTTGCTGCGTCCATCAGTATCTCTATCTCGTCGATGCCCTCCTGGGACAGCGGACTGTCGCTCTCGTCCCGGATGTCGCCCGTCGGCTGATAGCCCAGGCCGGTCATGGAGAAGTGCTTGCCGCTGAACCAGACGCGGGTGACCGTCATCTCGTTCTTCGTGAGAGTCCCGGTCTTGTCGGTGCAGATCACGCCCGTGGAGCCGAGCGTCTCGACCGATGGGAGGTTCTTAACGACGGCGTTCAGGTCGGCGAGATTCTTGCTCGTCGTGGAGAGCGCGACGGTGACCTGCGCGGGGAGCGCCTGCGGCACGAGCGCGACCGCGATGCCGAGCGCGTAGACCATGCTCGTGAAGAGCGTGAACCCCTGCCAGTACGCGATGCCGAAGAGCGCTCCACCCACGACGACGACCGTAATCGTGAGCCACTTCGCCAGCGTCGAGAGCTCCTTCTCGAGCGGGGATTTCACGTCGACCGTCTGTTGCGTGAGACCGGCGATCGTGCCCATCTCGGTGTTCATGCCCGTGGCCACGACGACCCCGGTCGCCGTGCCGGCGGCCACCGTGGTGCCCACGTACGCCATGTTGTCGCGCTCGGCGAGGACGCTCTCCTCGCGGATGGCGTTCGAGTGCTTGCCTTGCGGCGTCGATTCGCCGGTCAGTGAGAACTCGTTCGTGCGGAGGTCGAACGACTCGATGACGCGTATGTCGGCAGGGACCTTGTCTCCGGCCTCGATCTTGATGATGTCTCCGGGCACGAGCTCGCTCTGAGGACGCTCGGCGAGTTCGCCGTCGACGACGACCTTGGTGGGAGATTGAATGAGCTCCTTCAGGCTCTCCAGGATGCGACTGACCTTGTACTCCTGGACGAACCCGATGACCGCGTTGATGAGCACGATGACGACCATCACCGAGCCGTCGCGGAAGCTCCCGATGGCGAACGAGATCGTCGCAGCCACTATGAGGACTATCACGAGAACGTCGCGGAACTGCGACAGGAAAATGAGCCACTTCGGCTTGGAGACGTCGGTGTCGAGTTCGTTCGAGCCGTGTTCGGCGCGACGCTTCGCGGCCTCGTCGCGTGAGAGGCCCTTCTCGGTCGTGCGAAGGTCCTCGAGAACCTCCGCGGCGGTTATCCTGTAGTGTCGAAGGCCATCAGCGGACATGCGCGTCCCTTCGGCGATGATGCGGAGCGCCCAGCTCGTCCAGTGGTGACGTGGGCGCACTCAGTCGGCCCGCGACTCAACGCGACCGACGACCGCGCCCGAATGCGACATTATACCAAACCGCCCCCCCGGCGTGCAAGGGAGGCCGGTGGGTCGGGAGTGTTTGCGCTTCCGTGCGGGCACTGGCGAAGGAGGACGACGAGAGGGCGCGCGCACCAGGGTGAGCACGGTGAGAGGGCGGGCGCGCCGGGGTCCGGCTCCCTAGCGTCGGAACCCCATGGACATCCACATCCGCTCGAGCAAACCGGGTTTCGACTCGCCCGAGAGGATGGTGGTGGGAAGTCCCCACCTAAGGTCGTGTTCCCTATTTCTTCGAAACGACCGGGACGTAGATGAGAACCCGAGGACTCTCGTCAGTTTCGGGCGGGTACTCCTCGAAACACGGCGTCGCCCGGTCGTGTTCGTAGGCCGATCCTGGGAGCCAGACCCCGAAGATCCTCCCCCAGGTTTCGCCTATGCCCGTCATGTCGGTCTCGAAGACCGCGAACTCGGCCTCCGGGACGCTGTGGACGAACAGCCCCTCCGGAACGTCGGTGTCGTCCGCGACGGCCATGCCGGCCAGATAGTAGAACGATTCGCCCTCTCCGATCGCGTAGGTGACCCCGTAGTAGCCCTTGTTCGTCGAGAGCGGAAGGAGCACGTCCTGGTGGGGCATGAACCGGTTCATCCATAGATCCTCGAACGCCTCAGGGGTCGCCTGCTCGGTGGATTCGAACCGCTCACGCACGCCGACGACGGTGAGGGGGCCGGCCGTGAGTATCTTGGGCTCCGTGCCATCAGCGGGAGTCTTCTTTTCCACGGGTGTTGCGTCTTTCTTCTCTTTGGCCGACACCTTCGTGGCACCATTCTTCATCATTCGGGGTCCCTCGCCGGGTACGACGAGCGTGTTCTCCGTCGTGAACTCCCTGGAGAGCGGGATCGTCATTTTCTGGGGGCCTTCCACCTTCATCTCGCCGTCGGCGACTCCCATCGAGAACTCGCTCACGACCAGGCCCTTCTTGTAGGCGAAGTGTGTCGTTCCGGAACCGCTCAGCTCACCGGTCGTGGCCACAGTCGCGCCGCCCTGCACGGTCTTGCCCTTCATGGTTCCCGTGAACTCGGTCTCGATCCTCGCGCACTCGTAGTCGTCGACTACCTCGAAGCCCGCGAGCGTGTTGACGCCGTTCATGACGAGCTCGAGCGTCCCGGAGCCCTCCTCGTCCTCGACGATGGTGGTCGTCGAGTTCCACGAGTCACCGATCTTCACCGGCTCGCCGGGCATGTCGATGAAGAGGGCCGAGAATTCAGTGCCGAGGCCCCGCGTGCCTCCGATTCCGAGGTCATACCGGATCTCGTCGGCCTTCTCATAGTTGCTCTCGACGCCCAGGGTTGACAGGGTCATCTCGAACTCGGCGCCGATGACGTCATCCGCGGCGGCAACCATGTCACCCTGCGGCATCGAGATCGAGAGCGCGAAGTCGTCGATGGTCATTCCGAGGCGCTGCGACTCGCCCTCCAGCGCCCTCGGTGTGATCGTGTACGCCATGTACTGCTCGGAGACGACCTCCATCGCGTTGCCCATGATCTCCATCGTCTGCAGAAAGTCGCTGGTCAGCTCGTAGCTCAGAGCTTCGCCATCCGGCATCCTGTGCTCCAGGATGATGCCTGTCTCACGGTCGCCCCACCACGCCTCCGCGACCTTCGTCTGAGACGCGCAGCCCGCGATGAAGCAGATCGCGACCAGGCCTGCGCCCAGGACGAGCAGTGTGTGGGTGAGCTTGCCTCCGTGCATTTGTGCCTCCCTTCGGGCGTCTATGCGCCCGCTCCCATGAACTGTGCGATTCCCGTCATGAGCATCTGGATGGCGACCGCCACGAGGAGCATCCCCATGAGCCGCTCGATGGCGATGAGGCCTCTCTTGCGCAGCAGTCTCGCGAGTGGACCCGAGAGCAGGAGGATGATGCCGGTCAGGACCCACGCCGCGGCCACTGCAGCCAGCCACTCGGGCCAGCACCCCGGCTGGCGGCTCGCGATGAGGAGGACGACGGCCATGGCCGATGGCCCCGCCACGTACGGGATGGCGAGAGGCACGATGAACGGCTCGCCGGGCGGCGCGTCGACGCCTAATCCACCCGCCTGCGGGAAGACCATCCGGATCGCGATGAGGAGGAGCACAGTGCCGCCGGCCGCCGTGAGCGCGGGTTCGCTGATCTGAAGCGCCCGCATGAGCGATCTGCCCGTGAAAAGGAACGCCACGAGGACCGCAAGGGCGATGAGAAGCTCGCGGACAATGACGCGCGTGTGACGCTTGCTGTCGACGTTCTTGAGAGCCGACATGAAGAGCGGGATGTTCCCGAACGGGTCCATCACGAGAAAGAGGAGCATCGCCGCTGAGAAGATGGTCATGATCTGTCTCCTGACATTCGGGGGCGTCGCCGGCGCTGTCTATACGGCACGCGGGCCCCGGCGGCCGTCGGCCACGGAGCCCGTCACACCTCTGCGCGCTACCGAGCGCGGAGCTTCAGGAGCGCCTCGGTGGACCACTTCCGGATGTCGTCCCAGTCGCGGTAGTCGCCCGCCAGCGACTTCATGGTCTTGAGCATGATCCGTCTTGCGAACGGGAGTCCGCGTATGATCTCCCGGTCGGTCGGGACGGCCCCCGCGAACAGGCCGATGGCGACAGGCGTCACCTCAGGATGCTCCTTCCAGAGCTTCGAGAGGAACCCCTTGGACGTCTCCCTGTTCTCGGGCGTGTCGGTCTTCATCGTGAGGCACACCACGTAGGCGGCGATGGGGATCTGCGCGAGACTGCGTAGGTGGCGCTTCACGAACCGGTGTGCGGCGCCGTGCAGGCGTCCCGCCTGAACGGGCGTTCCGATGACGACCGCGGAGTAGCCATCGAGGTTCTCGACCTCGTCAACACGTCGGACGTCGACATCGGCGCCTTCGTTCCTCATCCCCTCGCCGATGGCCTCAGCGACGCCGCGCGTTGAACCGGCCCACGTCGCGTATGCCACGAGTACTCTACCTTCGTCGTTCATGTCGACCTTCTTTCGGGGTGTCTTCCGGACAACGCGCGCGGTGCCGCGCTGCCCGCGTGTTCTCCTGATCAGTCGAGCCAGCCGCGTCCGGCTACCACTGTCGCCCCGCAGCCGCTACGGCGCCTGGTCGAGCCAACCGCGCTCGGCGAATTCGAGCGCGACGGCCGCGGACCAAAACCTGATGCCCTCGGCGCTCAGGTGGATGGTGTCGCCGGGCGGCATGAGTTCTTCGGTCGAGCGCCCCTGTCCCCTCGCCTCGGACGCGAGCGACAGGAACGCGATGCCGGCGTCGCCCGCGAAACCTCCAAACAGCCTCGTTACTCTGTCGAAGTCGAACTCGACGTCGTACGGGGCGGTGAGCTCGGCCGCTGCTTCGGTGTCGATCTCGGGAAGATGCAGGTTTTCGACGACGAGGAACTCGGCTCCTCCTGACGACGCAACGTCGCGCATGCGAGCGACGAGCATCCGCGTCACGCGCCAGCGCTCCCGCTCCAGGGCGCCGTACGTCGACTTGTAGGGCGTGAGCTCGAAGTGCTCGTCCAGCGGAAGCCCTCCGCCCGGGGCATCGGACGAGAGGATCCTGAGCTTCCCGAGCGCCAGTCCGAACGTCCGGTAGACGAGCGAGTACTTCCAGATCGGGTTCGCGGCGCGCCGTCCTCCCGCTCCGGCGAAGGCGATCGGGTATCCGTGCACGACGAGCCTCCCGGTGTCCGCGGGGTCCGTCTCGAAGTACGGCTTCCCGTGGCGCTTGGCGTTGTCGCGGATGTCGTTCACGCAGAACGTGTAGACGACGATGTCGGGCTCGAACGCCATCCCCAGGTGCTCGAGCAGTATCAGGCTTTGGTCCGTCCCGTACGCGCGCACGCCCAGGTTCAAAACCTCGAACCTCCCGTCGAGTTCGCCCTCGAGGACCCTGTGCGGGCGTTCGGCGGGGTCGACCTCCCACGCCTCCGTCGTCGAGTCGCCGATGAGGACGATGCGCGGCCGGATCTTCTCGATCTCGCGTTCGTCGTCGCAGAACCCTCGTGAGCTGATGCTGACGTCGTGTCCCCCGCGCCCGCGGCTCGGGTAGTACCTTCCGTGCGAGAACGGCCTGTGGAAGTGTCCCAAGAGCGGCGAGAACTGGACGAAGTCCTCGGAGCCGTGACGCGAGCCGCGCACGCCGAGGACGACGTACGCCACAGCGTCGACGACCGCGACGCAGACGGCCGCCGCCACGATGAGGACGAGTAGATTCGTGAAAAGACCGTGCCTGCGGCGCGCCACACGTTTCTCCTTGCGTCACGGACGGGGGTCTGCGGCGGGAACTGACACCATTACCATACCACGATGGAAGGCGGTCGGGCCAGAGCCTAGCCGGGCGCGGGCTTGAGGCTTCGCGCAACGATGTACATCGGCGTGTGCCGCGCTAGCACGACGTCCGGCTCCCTGTCTTCGTAGAGACCCGTGAGCACGAACCCCGCGTCCAACTGGCCGCCGATCTGGTCCTCGAGCGTATGCCCGAACTCGACGGCGCGCCCCTCGGTCGCGAGCTTGGCGACGCCGTCGGGTCCGTAGAATTCAGGATCCGAGTGCGGGAGCGAGCGCGCGACCTCGAGCCTGCCCTCGTCCATCGCGTCCTCATCGAAGATGTAGATCGTCCCATTCGAGAACGCCGACAGAAGCTGGCCCCACGGCCTGAGGACGCGGTATGCCTCTCTCCAGACCGGCCGGACGTCGGGGATGAAGCAGTTCGAGACTGGGTGAACGATGAGGTCGAAGCTCTCGTCATCGAACCTCGAGAGGTCTGTCATGTCGCCGAGGGTCGTCTCGATGTCGAGAGATTCCCGCTCCGCCACCTCCCGATCTCCCTCCAGCTGCCGCGGTGAGTTGTCGAGCACCGTGACCGCGGCTCCGGCGGCCGAGAGGATGGGTCCCTGCTGTCCCCCGCCGGACGCGAGGCAAAGGACGCGCGTTCCGTCGAGCGGTGGGAACCACGACCGCGGAACGGGCCGCATCGGCGTGAGGAATATCTGCCACTCGCCGCGCCGGGCGTCGGCGACGGTCGCGGCGTCCACGGGAACCGTCCACGGGTTCTCGCGATCGACCTCGGCGTCCCAGGCGTCTCTGTTGTGCTTGAGGACGTCCACGTCTACCGGTACAGCTCCTTGATGGCGCTCCACGAACCAAACTCGACGGGAACGTCGGCTCCAGGCAGCTCTATCGTCGCCGTGGCGGGAGC
>JAUWRQ010000300.1 GCA_030610515.1 Candidatus Eiseniibacteriota bacterium
ACCGTGCTCGAGCGTCCTTCCCGTGGTGGGTTCCGGCGCGCCGTTCACGGCCTCGAACGCCGCCCGTTCCGGCGCCGGTGCACCGAGGTCGAATCGGGACACGACGCACGGGTCGCGGCGCGCGAACGTCCACGCACCGTCGTCGCCCGGGACTCCGCTAGGTTCCTCTCTGATCTCGTACGCCGTTTCGACGATGCACGGGAGCTCGACGCCGTCGTGCAGGAGCATCGTCTCCCTCATCATCGTGTAGTCGTCGGCGCTTCGGACCGCGCCGGGGATCGTCGCGACGACCGCCGTCTCCGATATCTCACTCTCGTGAGGCCACCAGGTTCCGTCGCGCCACGTGCGGAGCGCCAGCACCTCGAGTTCGGAGGTGGCGCTGTTCCAGGGCACCCGGAGGTCGCCGTACGCGTTGAGCGCGAGTTCCGTCGACATCCACACGATCCGGTGGACCCTCGTGGTCCGGGCCCCGCTCTCGGCGACGGACACCGACTCGCGGTCCAGAAGGATGACGGCGTCCAGGCCCTCGAGGTTCCACGCCTGCTCCGCGCGCGCCATGAGCTGTCCGATGTCGTAGTCGCCCAGGGCTCCCATCGGTTCGGCGCGCGAGTCGGATGCAGTGAACGACAGGGCGGCGATCGCGAGCGCCGCGGCAAGGATGATCGTGCGCTTCATCGGTCGCCTCCCTTCTCCACTCTGTAGACGAAATCGCCGAAGTCCTTGGCTTCGTCGACGGCTCTCTTGAAGCCCTCGTAGTCCTCGGGCGGTATCTGTCGCCGTCTCACCTCGAACCGCTGCGTGACCTCGAGCCGGCTTCCGTCGACCTCACCCTTGCCCTTGAAGTAAGCGTATATCTCATCGACCTCGTCGTTCTCCGGCGCCTCGGCGAGTTCGTATCCCGACGGAAGGCGGAGCGTCTCCGAGCCCTCGATGAGCTGCGTGAACCAGAGGAAGAGGTCCTCCTCGCGTTCGTCGGCCCAGTCGTAGATGCACGCCCGGCAGAGCCACCCGTCGTTGAGCGTCAGCGTCATCATGGGGCTTCGGAACTCGAGCCCGTCGTCCGCGGCGAACGCGTACTCCGGCACGCGGTAGCTCACCTCGATCCACGCGTCCGAACTGAAGTCGTCCGGCTTGATGTGGTCGAGTGCTACCACCTCCACGCGGTCGCCGAGCACCGAGAGCGTTTCGGCGATGTCCTCCGGGACGTCCGCGATGCGCGCGTAGCTCACCATGTTGCGGAGCCTCGTGTCGAGCGCGCCGCCTCCCTCCAGCCGGAACTGGCCTACGAGAGTCCCGTCCGCGGCTAGGCGCGCGTCGTGCGTCACCTTGAGCGGTGAGCCCTCAGGCGGGCTGTATTGGATCGTCGCGAGCCCGTTCCCCTCGGGCGAGCCGATCAGATACTGCTGCTCGGTCTCGTACTTCGACCAGATGTCGTTGTTGTACGGGACCCACGTCGGGTCGTACATCTCGAACGACCCGTCGGCCTTCTTGAGAGCGCAAACGCAATGATTGAACTGGTCGGCGGGCGTCTCCTCGATGCGGCTTCCAGCCATCGTCATCGCGGCGTACGAATCCATGTCGGCCGCTCGCATCATCGTGACAAGCATGCCCGCGATGTCCTTACACACGCCCGAGCGCTGTTCGAAGATCATCTCGCCGGAGTGGAGCGTGAACCCTTCGCCCTCCCCCATCGTCTGCCCGCTGTAGCGGATGTTCTGCGCGACCCAGTGTACGAGCTCCTCGGCCTTCCTTTCCTCGGACGCGTTCGTGAGTCCGGCGTCCTCGAAGATCTCCTCGACCTTGGCCCGAATCTCCGGCGTCACATCGAACTGGTTCCGGTTGGCGTCGAAGAACCAGCGGCTCTTGGCCTCCCAGCTCTCGACGGTCGCAACGACCACCTTCGGCACGACGTCGCTCGCCGCGGCGGCCCTGGGCTCGCTCGGTCGGGGCGGCACGTCGAGTGCCCACCACGTGTACTTCGTCGTGTCCGGGCCGTACGTCGTGCTGGAGAAGAGCGGACCGTTGAACACCTCGGAGTGAAGTCTCTTGTCGGCTGGAAGCGCGAGCACATACTTGCGCTCGACGATGGGCACGCTCGCTTGGAAGAGCACGATGTCGAAGTACTCGCCGGCCATCGGAGGGATGTACTTGTCATCGTCGGGTGTCACGTCCTCAGCTTCGCCGCCTCCGGCCGGCGTCCCCGCCTCCTCATCCAGAAGGGCGTAACTGTAGCCTTTGCGGAACGTCCGCACCTCGATGCCGTCGTTGACCTCGAGCCTGGGGAGCTGGAGCGTCTTGACACGCGCGTTCCAGTAGATGGCGGACTGCGGCGCGGGCAGGTCGTGGACCCCCGCGACGTCGACCGGGATGCGCTCGTCGCCGCGCACGACGTTCACCTCGCGCACCTCGACGTGGCTGCTCCATGGCTCGTATCGCCAGTTCAGGACCGAGCGATTCCGGCATCCGGACGGCGTCAGCACCTTCCTGAGAAGGTAAGTGTCGACGTACGTCACGCCGGAGTCCTTCACGCGGTTCACGGAGTAGTCGTAGACGATGACCTCGTCCGCTCCGTCGTAGTCGTCGGCGACTCTGGCGTCCTCGAGTCTCGAGAAGACCGTGGGCGGCGGCGCGTCACCCGGAGGGAGCCCGTCGCCGGCAGCGGGGAGCCCGTCGTCAGCCGCGGCCGGGACGGTGAGCACGAGCGCAACCGCGCACGTCAATAGGACACCGCACCGATATCTGCAAACGTGCACGAGTGCCTCCTTGGATTGAGAGAAGGTGAAGGTCAGGCGCTCCTCATGCGTTTCAGGATCTTCATGATCTCGAAGACGACCAGGTAGACGACGCCCGCCCCGAGGACG
>JAUWRQ010000165.1 GCA_030610515.1 Candidatus Eiseniibacteriota bacterium
ACGACGACGAACCACATCGGCGTCGTATCGGTCACTCTCGGAGAGACCACGCCGCTCGAGACCGGCGACTTCGACCAGCCCCTTTGGCTTCAGGTGGAGGTCGGGGGCGAAATCCTGACTCCGCGTCGCGAGCTCGTGTCGGCATCGTACGCGCTGCACTCGCACGACTCCGACTACCTCGGGGGCGTTCAGGCGGCCGACTACGCGCTCGACGCGGACCTCGTCGGCGTGGGAGATGGACACTCACTCGACGCCGCGGACGGGAGTCCCGTTGACGTGGTCTACATCGACAACGACGGCACGGTCAAACTCGGGAACGATCTCGTGAGCGGATACTTCGAGCTGTACCAGAACGGTTCCACGGACCCCGTCGTCAAGCTCGGCAACCACCAGGGAGTTGGCGGCGAGGTGGAACTCTACGACAGCTCCGGGGCAAGATACGGTTACATCGAGCCTGATTCCAACGGCGGTGGAGCCGGCTACATGCAGGTGAGGGGACCCGGCAGCACTGGCTTCCTGGTTGACGGAAACGACAACGCGACCGGCGACTGCGAGGTCGTGATCTCCGGCTCATCATCGTCGTCAGTGTTCAAGACGGGCTTGACCGGGGACAGTTCCGTCTCATTGCCCACGAGCGCCGTCAACGCCACGGAGATCCTCGACGAGCCGGGCGCGGCCAGCACGACATCCACATCGCCGTTCCCGCTGACGGGCGGAGTCGATATACTGCTGGCTCGCGCGATATCTCCACCGGGGCCCGGGTACGTCCTCGCGATCGCCACCGCTGAAGCCTACTGCTCGGGAGGCGGTTTGTCCGCCGCCAGCTTCGGCGTGTCGACGCTCTACAACAGCTTCCCTTCGGGCGGAGCCGTCTACGTCCGCGTGCCGGAGGGCTCCGGGACAGGAAACTGGTACCAGTCCATCACAACACACTGCCTCTTCGAGGTGGCCGGCGTACCGAACTCCTTCTATTTCCTCGCGGACCTGACCGCCGGTGCCTGGACAGTGACAGACAGGAAGCTCACCCTTATCTACATCCCCACCGCCTACGGCACGGTCTCAAGGACGGAGTTCGGCGAGGCCGGCGACCCGGAGACCGACGTTCCTCCCG
Organism: Candidatus Eiseniibacteriota bacterium; assembly: GCA_030610515.1. Taxonomy (GTDB): domain Bacteria; phylum Joyebacterota; class Joyebacteria; order Joyebacterales; family Joyebacteraceae; genus WJLY01. The sequence goes on from JAUWRQ010000165.1 coordinate 1,112, forward strand.
CCGCGCGGCCGCTCACCGAGGCCGACATCGCGTTCGAGCGCAGCGAGTCGATCGCGGCCAACCAGGCGCGCATCGACGCGGAATTCGCGGCGATGAAGGCGAAGATGGCACAGCTGTGCGCAAGGCTGGACGCGATGAACGAGTAGGGCTGGCGTCGGGCGCAGCACCTCTATCGGATTCGGTGCCACAAGGAGACCGCCAATCGAACGCGTAGTCCTTTCCTTCTGCTTCCTGAGCCTGCTGCTGCTCGTCGGCCAGTTCGTGCGGACGCGCGTCCGCTGGACGCAGCGCCTGCTCCTCCCCGCCTCCGTCATCGGCGGGATCATCGGGCTCGTCGCGGTCCAGCTGCTCCGACGCTACGCACCGGGCTCCGAAGCGTTCGTGGCCGACGCCACGGCTGGGTGGAGCAAGCTCCCGGGGCTCCTCATCAACATCGTCTTCGCAACGCTCTTTCTCGGTGTAGCGATACCGCCCCTGCGCAAGATCTAGCGCATATCCGGCCCGCAGCTCGCCTACGGGCAGGTCGTCGCCTGGGGCCAGTATGCCGTCGGCCTCGGACTCACGCTCCTGCTGCTCTCGCGCGTCTTCGACATCCCACCGATGTTCGGGGCGCTCATCCCCGTGGGCTTCGAGGGCGGTCACGGCACTGCGGCCGGCCTCGCCGAGGTGTTCATCGAAAAGGGCTGGCCGGACGGCGTACACCTGGCGCTCGGCTCGGCCACAGTCGGAGTGGTGGCGGGCGTCTCAATCGGCATGGCGCTCATCAACTGGGCGGCCAGGAAACGCTACTGCCGCGGCGCCGCAGAGCAGTGTGTAACATCGGGAACGTGCGGAGACGGCATCGTACCGAAGGAAGCGCGTGAGAGCGCGGGGTTCCTTACGTTCCGCTCCGAATCGGTGGAAACGCTGGCGGTGCACCTGGCGGTCGTCGCCGTTGCGGTCCTGATCGGCTTCGGGCTCAAGACCGGTCTCAAGTCGATCGAAGGACTGTGGCTCTCCGACCCGAAGAACGCCATCCTCGGCAGCTTCCCGCTCTTCCCGCTCGCGATGCTCGGCGGAGTCGTCGTCCAGAAGCTCTTCGACAAGTTCGATCACCGCGGCGTCCTCGACCGCGGCACGATGCAGCGACTGCAGGGCCTGGCGCTTGACTATCTTATCGTCGCTGCACTCGCCACGCTCAAGATCGACGCCATCATCTCGAACCTGGCGCCGTTCCTCATTCTGATGGCGGCCGGCATAGCGTGGAACGTGTGGTGCGTCGTCTTCCTGGCCAGACGCAGGCTCCCCGACGCCTGGTTCGAGCGGAGCATCGCCGAGTTCGGGCAATCGACGGGCGTGACGGCAACGGGCATCCTGCTCCTCCGCGTCGCCGACCCGAAGCTCGAGACGACCGCGCCCGACGCATTCGGCTACAAGCAGCTCCTGCACGAGCCCTTCATGGGCGGCGGCCTGTGGACGAGCACGGTCATCCCCCTGCTGTACCTCTTCAGGCACAATCCGTGGCCGATCTGGTGGATCACGATCGGCGCGCTGGGGATCTGGCTCTTCGTGAGGTTCGTGCTCTTCAGGAGGACGTGGGCACCCGAGGCTGGGGAATAGCTGCCGGAGGCACGCAGGAGCACATGGGCACGGGCGCATGGGCACCGGCGCGCGTGAGCACCCGGGCGCATGGCACCGGCGCGCGGAGAGCAGCCGCGGGGCCGCGCGGAAGCGCCCTTTCGCACCTTTTTCTGAACTATGAGAACGTCCTTGACACGGGAGCCCTCCTGACGCACGATGCGCGGTGAAGGCTCGCGCAACAACCGCCACTGACGCCAGAAGGAGGTGAGCAGATGAGACATCTGACGACAACGGCAGTGCTCGTAGCACTGGTCCTCGGTCTCATCAGGAGTGTCGGCTGCCAGCAGGCCGAGCAGCCGGCGGAGCAGGCCGAGGAGACGATCGAGGAGGCCGGCGAGATGGTCGAAGAAGCCGGTGAGATAGTCGAAGAGGCCGGCGAGATAGTCGAAGAGGCCGGCGAGGTAGTCGAGGAAGCCGGCGAGATAGTCGAGGAAGTAGAAGAAGCAGGCAACTAGTACACCTTGACCGTCCGGCTCGCCGCGGAGCTTCGCAACCGCTCCGTCGGCAGTAGCCGCCCGGGGTGGTGTTTCCGACTCGCCCCCTCCTCCGCGGCGAAGGCGGACGGAACACATCATTGCAGACGCGGCAAGGCCGTCCCTTCCGGGGCGGCCTTGCTGCGTCTGCATGCGCCCGCCAACCGGGCGCCGCCGTGAGGACGCCGCCGACCGATGCCGCGCGACCGATACCGCCGACGGACGCCGCACGGCGGACCGGCCGCGCGACGGACCGGCCGCACGGAACGGCCGCTCAGACGACGAGCTTCCCTTACCCCGGCGAGAGCGTTAGTATGTGTAAGGAGACCTCTCGGTTCATTGGTCGCGCGATCAGGAGGCATATCGATGACCGGAATCAGGTGGATGCGCGCGGCGTTCCTGCCAGTCGCAGCAGCCGCGGTTCTCCTCGTCTCCTGCGACACGCTCACGGGCCCCGGGCCAGTCGGCTACCGCACATACGCCCTGGGCTTCACGCCCTTCCCGTATGCGATGACAGAGGACGCCTACATCGATGCGTGGACGGTCATCGCCACGGACGGCGACATGGCCGCGCTGCACTTCGACGGCGGCGTGCCCTGGCAGGAGGCGCTCGACGACGACGCCTATCCCACCAGCTTCCAGAACGAGCTCGACTTCACGGCCGGCGCGGTCCCGTCTGGACACGTCGCGTACGTGGCCATCACCCCCATCTCTGAGGGCAGGAACGGTCTGGCGTTGTACAGAGGGGATGGAACGAGCGAGCCGCTCCCGCCACCGTGGGACGGGTACTCCTTCGACCATCCCGACGTCATCGCGGCCTACAGGAACCACTGCGAGAAGATGATCGAGGAACTCGACCCCGACTACTTCGCCTACGGTATCGAGGTGAACTCGCTCAGGTGGCTCGCGGAGGATCAGTGGGACGCGTTCGTCATCCTCGCGGCAGACGTCTACGCGCACCTCAAGTCCCTCTACCCCGACCTCCCCATCTTCCTAACGTTCCAGGCCGACGCGT
>JAUWRQ010000057.1 GCA_030610515.1 Candidatus Eiseniibacteriota bacterium
GACCTCTTCCCGGATCTCCTCCAACTCGCGCCGGAGCGCCTCCTGCTCCTCCAGCAGCTCGTCGAGGTCGGTAACGATGTCGTCCTGTTCACCGATGACCCTGCTGTAGAGTTCCGCCATGGACGGGAAACGGAGAAGATAGCTCTCACTCCTCGACGTCTTCGGGCCGCTCACGGCGTCGTTGTCGGTCGCTTCCGCGAAATAGGTGAGGACGGACCCGGGGAGCATCCCGATCTCCGCGAGATCCCAGACGATTTCTCGAGCGACCTCTCGCGGTACCTCGGTGCGGTAGCCCGCCACCGGTACGACGCCCTCTTCCGCCCGCCCCTGGACCGCGTAGCGGATCACGATGGAGGAGATGCCGTGGTCGTCGATGGCGGAGATCGCCACGGGGAACTCCATCCCCTTCGGGACCTCCCGGTCCTCTCCGGGTTCCACGATGCGAACAAGCGGACGCTCGTCGCGTATCGCTACGATCGAGTACTCGGTGCGGTTGGGGTTCGTGAGGCCGTCGCCGTCGAGCACGGCGATGGAGTACCGTCCGGTCTCCCGCACGACCACCTCGCCCGCAAACGTCGCGGGGCCGCCTCGGTCGAGCTCGAGCGTGTCGCCGCTCTCAAACGCCAACCAAGCCCGTTCAAGCGGCTTGCTCGCGTTGACACTCAGGACCACCTTCGTTCCCGCGAGCGCGGTCATGTCCCCGGTGTTCTCGTCCACGGTCCGCGGCAGAAGCCCCGAGTACGCTGGGAACTCGTAGTCCAAGCGAATCTTCGTCACGAAGGGGCGCTCGACGACACTGACTTCGTACGTCGCGCTTTCGACGCCCTGCACAGCGACGGAGTAGTCGAGCGATACCCGGACGTTGCCGAGCGTCGCGGCGAAGTCTCCTCCGGCCCCGGGAGACATCTCTCTCTCGAACGGAAGCTCACCGTCGACCTCGAAGCGGACACGCGGCGCGCCGTCGTGGGGTCCCTCGACGGACGCGGAGATCTCGAGATCGTCGCCCGCGACAAGCGTCACGTTTCCGGGCTCGACGATGATGAGCGTGGCGGGCGTGTGCGGAACCGAGAACGGACGCACCATCCGCCCGACCGCCGGTCCGAGCCGAGGCCACACGAAGAGGAGCGCGATCGCGCACGCGACGGCGATGCCGCCGAGCGCCCGGGACCAATACGCGCGGCGCCCGTCCCGTCCTTCTATGAAGAGGTCGAGGCCTGAGGTCTCCGCGACCGCCTTCGCGATGAGGGCGTCTATGAGCTCGACCGAGTAGCCGGTCCTGCCCGTCCCACGCGCCGACCCCAGTTCCGCCGCGGACTCGAGCATCTCTCCGAGCTCGGGGTGCTCACGCTCTATCGCGGCCGCGGTCGCAACGGGGTCCATGCGCCGAAAGAGGGGTCTCAAGATCCACGCGACCGTGCCAGCCACCCAGAACACGAGCGCCGCTCCGACCCAGACGCCACGCAGCCATGGCGGGAGCGGCCGCATCGCGTCGAGGACAAGGTAAGGAACGATGACGGCGAGGCCGACGGTCACAACACGGAGCGTCCCGGTCAGAGCGCGGCGCCTTCGGAAGCGCGCCCCGGAAACGGCTATTCGCCGCAGAAGCTCTTCGTGTCCCTTGGCACTCGCAGTCGCGCCCATCCTGCCCTCTTAGATTCAACGGCGCTTGCCGGTCCCGTAGCCGGGACGTGACGATTCTTGAGGTCCCGGTCTCAGTTAGACAGCGCGTAGACTACAATGTTGACACCCATCCGGAGCGCGGCCTCCCGTTTCTCCGGAGGATCGTGGTGCACCTCCGGATCCTCCATCCCGTCGCCCACGTCCGTGTTGAAGCTGTAGAAGACGACCAGCCGCCCTTTGTGGAAGATCCCGTACCCGTGCGGAGGTCCGCCGTCGTGCTCATGGATCTGCGGGAGGCCATACGGGCAGTCGGAGAACGAGTGGTAGATCTCGTGGTCGAACGGAAGCTCGATGAGCGACGCCTCCGGCAACACTTTTCCAATGCCCTCGCGGAACGAACGGTCCATGCCGTAGTTGTCGTCGGCCCAAAGGAACCCCCCGCGCGTTAGGTACTCCCTCAAGGCTTTCGCCTCGGCGTCACTGAACGCGACCCGCCCGTGACCGGTCATGTGCACGATCGGGCAGACCAAGAGCTCATCATCGTCGGGAGCGACGGTGACCGGGCGGTCGGCGACGTCGATGGCGGTCCTGTCGCGCAGGGCCGTGAGAAGGTTTGGAAGGCTGGTGGGGTTTGCGTACCAGTCACCGCCGCCGCGGTACTTGAGGCGTCCAATGGTCACTCCGGCTCCCCGGCCGCCCGCCGCGGGGCACACCGCGAGCAGGACGACGAGCGCCACGAGCGACGCCGCAATGAGCTTTCCTGGGCTTCGCTTCACCCGGACGAACCCTCCCCTGTCGTCGCGCGTCCCTCTCGTGTCCATTGTAACCTCGTCCGGTATGCCGAGCCAGCAATGCGATGGGGCGACGCCCGGAAGGTGTGGACGCCGCCCCATGACTTGCCGTTGCCAGCGATGGCGCCGCAGCGAGGGATTCCCCGCCCCCGATGCCTCCTGGCGCGAAGCTACTTGTGGCGCCTCCTCCGGCGTGCCTCCCCGTGAACCTGCCACTCGACCACGAGCGGACTCGCAACGTAGATCGAGGAGTACGTTCCCACGACGACACCCACCATCAGCGCGAACGCGAAGTCCTTGATGACCTCTCCGCCGAAGATGAAGACGCACAGGACGACGACGAGGGTCGTCAGAGACGTCACCAGCGTCCGTGACAGTGACTCGTTGAGACTCGTGTTGACGATGTCGACGAAGCTCTTGCCGTAGAGCTTGCGACGGTTCTCCCTGATTCTATCGTAGATCACGATCGTGTCATTCAGGGAGTACCCCACGATCGTGAGGAACGCGGCGATCACCGGAAGCGATATCTCGCGCCCCGTCAACGAAAACATCCCCAACGTTATCGCAACGTCGTGCACGAGCGCCGCCACGGCGCCGACGGCGAACTTGAACTCGAACCTGATCGAGATGTACGCAAGAATGAGAACGAGCGCGATCAGAATCGCGTTCGTGGCCTTCATCCTGAGTTCCATCCCAACCTTCGGCCCAACGAGCTCCTCACGTCGCACGTCCGCCTTGTTGTCCGGATGCGCCTTCTTCAGGGCGCTCAGGATGGCGCCCGTCAGGTCCTCCCCCTCTTCCATCCGGATGATCGCCTCGCGATCGCCGCCGAGATGCTGGATCTCCGCGCCCCTGATGCCTGCATCCTCGAGCGCGTCCCTGATCGCCTGCGCCTCGATCGGCCGCTCGAACTGCACCTGCACGAGGATCCCGCCCTGGAAGTCGATGCCGAGCTCCGGACCGCCATGCGCGATGAGCGATACGGCGCCCGCGATGATCAGGACCGCCGACAGGATGAACGCCGCCCGCCTGTGACCGAGGAAGTTGAAGTGGGTACCTACAAGAAACTCCATCATGCCTCCTGAAAACGCCGGGTCGGATTGAGCCCCGGTTGACGGCCCGCCGCGCGACTCATCGGGCGAGCCGGGCCACGGTCCCTAGATGCTCAGATGCTTCACGTTCCACTTGATGGTAACGAGATCGAACACGACGCGTGTCGCGACGATCGCGGTGAACATGCTAGCCAGAATACCCAGTGACAGAGTGACCGCGAAACCCTTGATCGGGCCGCTCCCGAACCTGAGAAGAACGCCCGCAGCGATGAGCGTCGTCACGTTCGCGTCCATGATCGTCATGAACGCGCGCTCGTAGCCGTCGCGGATCGCCGCGCGGATCGTCTTCTGATTGCGGAGTTCCTCGCGGATGCGCTCGAAGATGAGCACGTTGGCGTCGACCGCCATGCCGATCGTGAGGATGATGCCCGCAAGTCCAGGAAGCGTCAGCGCGGGTCTCGGGTTGACGGGCAGCCCCGCCATCAACGCAACGATGAGAAGTATGTTCGCGCCGAGCGCGCCCACGGCCACCACCCCTGCGGCCTTGTAGTAGATGAGCATGAAGAGCACGACGAGCACGCCACCGATGAGCATCGCCCTGATACCCAGGTTGATCGAGTCCCGTCCGAGCGACGGACCGACCGTCCGCTCCTCGATGACGGTCATCGGAGCCGGGAGCTTTCCCGCGCGCAGCATGATGGCGAGATCCCTGGCCTCCTCGTCGGTGAACGAGCCGGTGATGGAGGCCGGCGTCCCCGCAGGAATGCGGGTGCTGATGACCGCGGCCGACTGGACCTTCTCGTCCAGGACCATCGCGACGTAGTTGCCGATGTTGTCTCCCGTGTAGTCCGCGAAGATGCGACCGCCCTGCCGGGTGAGTCGGAGCGACACGCCGGGCGAGTTGGGGTGGTCCTGGTCGAGGCCCGGCCGAATATCGGCGGACACGACGACTGAACCGGTCATTAGGGCGTCGGCGTTCAGCACGTAGAGCGGCCTGTACTCGTTCTCGTCGGGGAGCACCCAGTTCTCAGGGCCCCAGCGAAGCCGCACCCGCGGCACACCGGGCTCGCCCTCCTTCGACGGCAGCACGTTCGGGAGGTCGAGCTTCGCCAGCTGCTCGTCGACCCACGCCATGTCGCTCGCGAGGAAGAACGTGAGGTTCCCGTAGTAGCGCGCTCTGGACGAGAACGGATGCTCACGCTCGAGTTGCTCCGCCTCTCCCGCGGGGAGGTCCATCTCGGTTTCGGCGGGCACCTCGCCCTCGGCTTCCATCACTTCGAGAAGCGCTCGATCGATCATCCGGAAGACGATGTCGATCCCCTCCGTAGATTCGGCGGGCACGAACTCGAGGAGCGCGGTCCGACCGATGAGCCGCTTCGCCCGCTGCTCGTCCTGGAGACCCGGAAGCTGGACGATGATGCGATCTTCGCCTTCCTGCTGGATCGAGGGCTCGGACACACCGAACTGGTCGATGCGGTTCCCGAGAACCTCGAGCGCCCGCTCCATCGCATCCCGCGCCTCATCCTCCGGCAGTCCCTCCTTGTCCACCTCGAGCACCAGATGCATGCCGCCCTGGAGATCGAGTCCGAGCCGGAGCGACTGGTCCTCGATGGACTGAAGCTCCTCCGCCGGCATCTGGCCTTTCTCGTCTTCACTCAGCGAGAAGAACCTGAACGTGTACGATGCCTTCCACGCCGCCAGGAGGACGACGATGACTACGAGAAGCGCCCTCCACCTCATGTTAGACGTCATGAACTCCCTCCGGAACATGTAGACGGACCATCCGTATCGAGGACCCGCTTGAGACGGCGTCCCCTTTGAGATGAGTAACTGTCCATGATAGCCCGCTTCCCTGGGGCTGGTCAACGCGAAACCCCACGCCCGTCATTACAGTCAGTCCTTCATCACAATCAGACCGTGGCGCCGGGCACAGGGCCCCACCGGCACTGCAATCAGACCATGTCCCCCGGCACAGGGCCCCACCGGCAAGCACCGCCTGCCACCCGCAGCCCCTTGGCCTGCGGCACATTATCGGATAGTCTTGGAGTCGTCGAGCATCGGAAGGGCCTGCGTGCACGGGCCCCGGCCAGGGTCCCGACGGGAGGACGGTAGATGTCCACGGAATGGTCTCCGTATTGGCAGGACGTCAGGAACCTCAGATGGACCGACGTGGATGAGGTCGTCCTGGAGAGGGTCGCCAACACGCTGGGCTGGGGTCCCGAGCGCACGCTGCTCGAGCTCGGAGCCGGAAGAGGCATCCACAGCGGGCGACTGCACGAAATGATGCGCTGCGAGATCCCGGACCTCTACGAGGTCAATCCCGAGATGCTCATGTACATGGAGCGTCAGGGGCTCCGCGCGATCGGGAACGACGATGAACTGAAGCAGCGCTACGACATCGTCTGGTCCTACGGGGTACCGGAGCACTTCGAGGAACCGATGAGGCAGGAGATCATAGACCGCCACTTCGAGCTCGCCGGCGACTGGGTGCTCCTTGTCATCCCTCGCTCGACGTGGCTCCGGAAGGCGCTCGGCCGACACGACAGGATACCGGCGAGGGACTTCACCGACAGCGAGCTTCGGGAACGGCTGGAGAAGGGGGCAAGACGCCATTGGGATGAGCTCGACGGAGTCGAGTTCCACGTAGAGTCGTTCTGCCCGCTGTTCGGGGTGAGGCACATCCCACAGGGGTTCTACAATCTCACAGACAGGCTCGTCGGGTGGGCGCTTCCCGGTGGACTCCTCCTGGGATACGCCCGACGCACCTAGTCCACAACGTCCAGAAGAGCCAGCATCTCTCTGACCGCCATGTCCATACCCACCGAGACGGCCCTGGACACGATACTGTGGCCGATGCTCACCTCATCGATCTCGCGAATGGCTGCCACGGGCTGGATGTTCCGATAGGTCAGGCCGTGTCCGCCGTGGGCGCGCAGGCCCATCTCGTTGGCGGCTATCGCCGCCACCCTCACCTTCTCAAGCTCCCGCGCCGCGTCGACGGCGCTCGGAGCCTCCGCGTAGATGCCGGTGTGGAGCTCGACGATGTCCGCCCCGACGGCCTTCGCGCGGCCCACCTGCACGACGTCCGGGTCGATGAAGATGCTCACGTCCATGCCGGCAGTCCTGAGCGAGGAGATGGCGCTCCTCACCGCGTCCTCCTCCTTCATTATGTCGAGTCCGCCCTGCGTCGTCAGCTCCTCGTCGCCCTCCGGAACGAGCGTGCACATGTCCGCTCCGATGCGCGTCGCTGTGCCCACCATCCCGTCGGAGGCCTTCATCTCGATGTTCAGAACACCAACCACCGTGCCACGAAGAAGCTCGACGTCCCGTTCCTGGATGTGCCGCCTGTCACCCC
>JAUWRQ010000068.1 GCA_030610515.1 Candidatus Eiseniibacteriota bacterium
GAGCTACTGAAGCCGACGAGCATCGTTATTCGGAACGATTCTTCGATGCGCAAGTACGAGAACGTGCCCCTCGAAAAGAGGGTCGTCCTGGGCTCGGCGGACGAGCCGGTCGAGATCGAGCAGGACGGGAACCGCTTTCTCGTCGATGTCCTGGACGGGCAGAAGACCGGGTTCTTCCTGGATCAGCGGGAGAACAGGCAGGCGACCGCGGGGCTGGCGGACGGTGCCGACGTTCTCGACTGCTGCTGCTACACGGGCGCCTGGTCGGTCTACGCGCTGGCGGCCGGGGCCAGGTCCGTGACCGGCATCGACTCCTCCGGTCCGGCGCTCGAGCTTGCCGAGCGAAACGTCCGCCTCAACGCTGCGGCGGGAGAATCGAAGTTCGTGAGGGCGGACGTCTTCAAGGAACTCTCGAAGCTGGGACGTGGCAAGAGGAGATTCGGACTCGTCATCGTCGACCCACCGGCGTTCGCGAAGAGCAGAAAGAAGATCCGCGAGGCCCTGAAGGCCTACCGTACACTGAACCGTCTCGCGATGTCGCTCACACGGCCGGGAGGGCATCTCGTCACGTGCACGTGCTCGCATCTTGTGGAGCACGACGCGTTCATGCATTCGCTCGTCGGCGCTGCGCGCGAGGCAGGGAGACGCGCGCGCATCGTGGAGATCCGCGGCCAGAGCCGCGACCATCCAGTGACGCTCGGTCTTGCCGAGACCGACTATCTCACCTGTGTCGTTCTCGAGGTCATCTGAGCGCTCGAGGTTGTCTGAGGGCTCGAGCCCGTCTGAGCACTCGAGGTCATCCTAACTGATGAATGCGCCGGGGTACGTCGGGCTCGCCGAGTCCGGGGAGCTCAGGAAGAGGATCGACTGCGCGCTGGAACACCTGCGCGACTGCAGGCTCTGCCCGCGCGAGTGCGGGGTCGACAGGCAGACCGGCCAGCTCGGCTACTGCAGGGCGGGAGCACGCGCGAAGATATACTCTCACATGTCGCATCCGGGCGAGGAGCCGCCGATCTCCGGGGCTCTAGGCTCGGGGACGATCTTCTTCAGCCACTGCACGCTCTCCTGCAGGTACTGCAAGAACTGCAGGTTCAGCCAGCTGCACGAAGGACGAGAGTGTTCAGCGAACGAGCTCGCGGCCATGATGGCCGAGCTCGCCGCCGATGGATGTCACAATCTGAACATCGTGACCGGGACGCACTTCATCCCCGCCATTCTTGAGGCGCTCCGAAAGGCGGTCCGCGCGGGAGTTTCGATTCCGCTCGTGTGGAACACCTCCTCATACGAATCGCGCGCGGCGCTCGAGCTTCTGGACGGCGTCGCGGACATCTATCTCGCGGACCTACGTTACTACTCTTCCGAGCCCGCGGAGGCCTACTCGGACGCTCCCGACTATCCCGCCGTGAGCAGGAAGGCGCTCCTCGAGATGCAGAGACAGGTTGGACCTCTGGTCCTCGATGAGAATGGGGTGGCGACACGCGGTCTCATCGTCAGGCACCTCGTCCTTCCGAACGACGCGGCCGGGACACGTTCGGCGATGAGATTCGTGGCCTCGGCGCTGGGGACCGACACGTACGTGAGTCTCATGTCGCAGTACTACCCGGCGCATCTGGCGGGAGGCGATCCGGTGCTCGGGCGCAGGATAACGCGAGCGGAGTGGGATGACGCTGTGCGGGCTCTCGAGGACGCGGGTCTTGCCAATGGGTGGATTCAGGAGTACCCGGAGGGTCTCTCACCGATGGCCGGGACGGAGATGGGCCCCGGACGGGCAGCCGGCACCGAACTCGACAACGATACGACGTCCTCTCCAGGTTGACAGGGGCCCCGTTCAGGAACATACTGATGCGGACGTTTCGTAGGATCTACGTTCAACGGTGCCTCTCGTCGGGCTCCCGACGGGATCTTCCGGTCGCCTGCCGGACAGGTTGGAAGGTGCTTCGTGAAGCGCAGTGAACTCGAGAAGAAGACGGTAACCGAGCTCAGGGAGATGGCGGCGTCCCACGGGCACTCCCGGCTTTCGCACCTCAAGAAGGTGGGGCTTGTTGAGCTGTTGGCGGGATCCGCACGGGGCAGGGCGGCGGGCAAGCGGCTCGCGGGTGGGACCGCGAAGGAGAAGCCGGCGCGCAGAGCGGCCGGGAAGAAGCCGGCGCGCAAGGCGGCCGGGAAGAGACCGGCGCGCAAGACGAAGACGGCGGGGACCGCGGCCGCGACATCGTCTCTGTCCCCACGCTTGAAGCGCGCGTTCGCGAGCCGTCCGAGAAACGGCGAGCAGCGCATCAAGGCGAGCAAGTACTATCTTGGCGTCGCGGAGTCGACCGACATCGATGAGAGCTTCGACTACCCGGAGACTCATGGTGAGAACACGATCGCCCTCATGGTCCGTGACCCGTACTGGCTCTTTGCGTACTGGGAGTTCGCGCCGGAGCTTCGGGGCGAGCTCGTCGCGCGGATCGGGGAAGACGCGCTCCTCAGGAGCCGCACCGTCGTTCGCGTCTACGACGTCACCGGGGCCGAGCCGGAGCACGCGGCCGGGCACTACGACATCGACGTGGCCCCCGAGGCCAGAAATTGGTACATCAACGTCGCCCGCGTCGAGCGCGAGTACTGTGTCGACGTGGGACTGATCGCGCCGGACGGATCGTTCATCGTGATCGCTCGTTCGAACAGGGTGTCCCTGCCGCCCGTCGGCCCGTCTGATGAGGTCGACGAGGAGTGGGTCACCGTCGAGGGGCTGAACGAGCTCTACGCCCAGGTCGACGCGCACAGAGGTCCGAGCTCGGGCTCGGGTGGATGGGGTTCCGGGGGCCCGGGGCACTAGTCGCGAAGACGCCTCACCGATCGCCCGATCGTTCAGTCGGGTGAATCCAGCAGAGCGAAGGTCGGACATGGAAAAGGGCTACCTGAGCCTCGTTCTTCACGCTCATCTTCCGTACGTGCGTCACCCCGAGTATGCGAGTTTCCTCGAAGAGGACTGGCTCTTCGAGGCGATCACCGAGACGTACGTTCCGCTCCTCCGAGCCTTCCGGAGACTCACGAACGACGGTGTCGACTTCCGGCTAACCGTGTCGCTGAGCCCGCCGCTCGTCTCCATGCTCCAGGACGCGCTCCTGCAGGAACGCTACATAAAGCACCTCGACGGTCTCATTGATCTCACCGGCCGCGAGATCGACCGTTGCAGGAACGACGCGCGCCTCAAGGGGCTCGCGGAGACGTACCATCGGATGTTCACGGAAACGAGAACCGTTTTCGCGGAGGAGTACGGGCTCGACCTCGTGAGAGCGTTTCGTGAGTTCCAGGACTTGGGGAAGCTCGAGCTCACGACGTGCGGAGCGACGCACGGCTTCCTGCCTCTCATGCAGGAGTACCCCGCGGCCGTCCGGGCGCAGGTCCGCGTGGCCGTCGAGCATCACAGGGCCACGGTAGGACGCGACCCTCGCGGCATCTGGCTTCCGGAGTGTGGGTACTTCCCGGGCGTCGACGCCTACCTCGCGGAACAGGGCATTCGATTCACGTTCGTTGATACGCACGGGCTCCTGCACGCGGTGCCGCGACCGAGGTACGGGAACTTCGCGCCGGTGGTGACGCACTCGGGCGTGGCCGTCTTCGGCCGCGACCTCGAGTCCTCCAAGCAGGTGTGGAGCGCCAAGGAGGGATATCCCGGAGACCCGGTCTACAGGGACTTCTACAGTGACTACACGTACGATCTCGACTACGACTACGTGAAGCCGTATCTCGGCGGCGATGGGTCGAGAAAGATGCTCGGCCTCAAGTACTGGCGCATCACGGGCTCGACCGACGCGAAGGAGTTCTACGACCCCGACGCGGCGCGCGCGCGCGCGTACGAGCACGCCGGCAACTTCCTGTTCAACCGCGAGCGGCAGATCGAACACCTCCACGGCGTCATGGGGCGCGAGCCCATCATAGTCGCTCCGTACGACGCCGAGCTCTTGGGTCACTGGTGGTTCGAGGGCCCCATCTGGTTGGAGGAGCTCATTCGCAGAATCGACGCGGCCGACGGTCCTCTGCGCACCGCAACGCCGTCGGACTATCTGGCCGACGGTGCCCCGATCCAGCGGTGCGAGCCGTTCCACACGAGCTGGGGGTACATGGGCTACAGCGAGGTCTGGCTGAACAACACGAACGACTACATCTACAGGCACCTGCATCGCGCCGCCGCCCGCATGACGGAGCTAGCGAAGGCCCATCCTCGCGCGGAGGGTCTTCGCGAGCGCGCCCTGAATCAGGCCGCGCGGGAACTGCTCCTCGCCCAGGCGAGCGACTGGGCTTTCATCATGAAGACGGGTGTGATGGCCGAATACGCCCACAAGAGAACGCGCGACCACGTAGCCCGCTTCTCGAGGCTCTACGCAGAGATCAGGTCGAACGCCATCGACGAGAGAAGGCTCTCAGAGACCGAGTGGCGTGGCAGGATCTTCCCCGAGCTCGACTACCGGATATACGCCGACGACTCGCGGCCCGCGCCGGTCGCTTCGGTGGATTTCGTGCGCTGACGTTCCAGCGCGGCCGTCACTCGTACGATCCGACGTTGCACGAGACCGTGCGAGTTGCACGGAGACGGGGGCCGGCCTCACACCGGAGGGAGACGGTTCTTGCCCAGGAAGCCTGGATCGAAACTCCCGATAGCCATCCTCTGGCACCAGCACCAGCCCTTCTACAGAACACAGCTCGGCGGTGAGCCGCGTGGCGCGTATCTGCTGCCGTGGGTCCGGCTGCACGCCGTGCGCGACTACTACGCGATGGCCGCGCTCGTCGCGGAGCATCCTAACATGCACGTCACGTTCAACCTCGTGCCTTCGCTCATGGCGCAGCTCGACGACTACGTCGAGAGCGGCGCGACGGACCAGTGGATGGAACTCTCCTTGAAGCCGCTGTCCGCGCTCTCGGATATCGAGCGCGAGTTCGTCGTCGCGCGTTTCTTCGACGCGGACTGGGGAAACGAGGTACGCATACACAAGCGGTACGGGGAGCTCCTGCGAATGCGCCGGAAGGGGAGGAGCTTCTCGGACCAGGACGTGAACGATCTCAGGATGTGGTTCAATCTAGCGTGGTTCCCGCCCGAGACGAGGCAGGGCACGTGGACGCTGCCCGACGGGGACCGCGTGTCGGTGGCTCCGTTCGTCGAGAAGGGCCGCGGCTTCACGGACGACGAGATCGAATCCGTTCTGGCCGAGCAGCTCAAGCTCATGAGGAACGTCATTCCGATCCATCGCGCCCTGATGGACGAAGGGCGCATAGAGGTGTCGGTGACGCCGTTCTATCACCCCATCCTTCCGATACTGGCGGACAGCGACCGCGCCAACATCGACGCGCGTGGTTCCTCCCTGCCCCCGCGGTTCCACCGTCCTGAGGACGCGCGAGCCCAGATCGAGCGTGCGGTGGCGTTCTACAAGGAGAAGTTCGGACGAGCGCCCGCCGGCATGTGGCCCTCCGAGGGCTCTGTCGGAGAGCACGTGGTCGACATCGTGTACGAGGCCGGGTTCAAGTGGTGGGCGACCGACAGAGGCGTGCTCGAGATGTCTGGGGAATGGGGCTACGAGACGGAGGATCCGGAGATCCTCCTTCGTCCGTATCTTGCGGGGAAGCCGGGACGGCAGGTCTCGACGTTCTTCCGGCACACGCGGCTCTCGGACGAAATCGGATTCAGCATGCAGGCCTATCCGGATTACGACCCGGCGGCGGAGAAGTACCTGGGGTGGATACGCGAGGGATTCGCAAGAAGGGTGAAGGACCCCGGCGAGCGCGTCCTCTCGATCATCCTGGACGGTGAGAACGCGTGGGGTTCCTACCGGAACTCCGGACGTGCCTTCCTGCGCGGCCTCTACAGGAGACTGAACGACGACCCCGAGCTCGTCACGGTCACCTTCTCGGAGTTCATCGACGGGAACGAGGACCGAGGGATCCGTCCGCACCCGCAGGACGAACAGCAGGAGGTGTCGCCGCTCTACACGGCGAGCTGGATCGACGAAATGGGTTCTCCGCACGGAAACGATCTGAACATCTGGATCGGCTCGCACGAAGAGAATCGCGCGTGGGAGCTCCTGGGGCGGGCGCGCGACTGCCTGGAAGAGATGGGCGCCACACCGTCGAGCCATCCCGAGGCGTACGAGTCGCTCTATGTCGCGGAGGGCAGCGACTGGTTCTGGTGGTTCGGCGACGACTTCGTGCTCCCACCGGGCGGGGATTGGATGTTCGACTGGCTCTTCCGGGAGCGGCTGAAAGACGTGTACAGAGGACTCGGGGAGAAGCCTCCGGTGGTCCTCGATGAACCGATCGTCAGGGGGCACGTCACGTGGAGTGAGGACTCGGTCGGATGCACGCTCGAGCCGGGCCAGTTGCTCCGCGTTCTCTCGAAGAGGCCGGGTGCCGTGCGCTACACCAGCGACGATTGGGTCACGTCGGACGAGAGGCTGCTCGAGCCCGCC
>JAUWRQ010000342.1 GCA_030610515.1 Candidatus Eiseniibacteriota bacterium
AAGGTCCTCACGGCCTCGTTGTCGCTACGTCTGAGATCGTCCATCGTTCCGCAGAGCTCGATCCTGCCCTCGTGCATCAGAGCAATCTTGTCGCCCGTGAACTTGGCGCTGTGCAGGTCGTGCGTGACGACGATCGATGTAGCATTGACCCTGCGCTGAAGCGCCCTGATGAGTTCGTTGATCTGCTCGGCCATGATCGGGTCGAGTCCCGTGGTCGGCTCGTCGTAGAGGATTATGTCCGGATCGAGCGCGATCGCCCTCGCGAGGGCGACGCGCTTCTTCATGCCGCCCGAGATCTCAGAGGGCCGCAGGTGCGTCACTCCAGTCATGCCGACCATTCTGAGCTTGGTCTCGACGAGGTCCGCGAGTTCGTCGCCGCGGATGCCCCTGTGTTCCCTGAGAGGCAGCCCGACATTCTCCCCGACCGTCATGGAGTCGAAGAGCGCGGCGCCCTGGAAGACCATACCGTAGGACATCCTCAGGTCCTTGAGCTCGTGCGTGTCCAGTTTCGTGAGGTCGTGCCCCTCCACAACGATCGACCCGCGGTCCGGCTTCATGAGCCCGATGACGTGCTTGAGGAGCACACTCTTCCCGCACCCCGACGGGCCCAGAACGACCATCGTCTCACCGTCGAGGACGGTGAGGTCGATGCCACGCAGGACTTCCTGGTCGCCGAACGACTTCCAGACGTCCCGCACCTCGATGACAGGCCGGGCGGTCGTGCCGCTGCCGGGTTCCGCGGACGCGCCGCTCCCGGGTCTCTCGGTCGTGCCTCTGTCGGGTCTCTCGGTCATTCACAACTCCGCGGTCAGCCGTCCGGCTACGTGCCGAAGATGATCTGGAAGAGCAGAACTGCCAGAACGTAGTCGCTCACGAGGATGAGAACGCAGCTCGTGACGACGGCCCTGGTCGCGGCCGTTCCCACGCCCACCGCTCCGCCGCTCGTCCTCAGGCCAGCCGCGCAGCCCATGAGCGAGATGATGCCGCCGAAAACGAACGCTTTGATGAGTCCGCTCACGACGTCGCGTGCGACGAAATGGAGCTTCATCCCCTCTATGAAGACCCTGGGCGATATGTCAAGGGACGCGCCCGAGATGAAGAAGCCGCCTCCGACGGCCAGCACGTCCGCAAACACCGTGAGCACGGGCAGCATCACGAGCGCCGCGACGATGCGCGGCATCGTGAGATACCTGACCGGGTCGATGGCCATGGCGTCCATGGCGTCGATCTGCTCCGTGATGCGCATGGTCCCAAGCTCGGCGGCGAACGAGGCGCTGACACGCCCCCCCACGACGAGTGCCGTGAGCACCGGCCCAAGCTCGATGACCACGGATTTGTAGATCGCCGTGCCGAGGTAGATCTTGGGAACGAAGTCCTTCAGCTGGTAGGCCGCCTGGACGGCGGTCACCGCGCCGATGAAGATCGAGCTGATGATCACGAGAGGAAGCGACTCGACGCCGACACGCCGCGCCTGCTCGATGACAAGCGGCACGGACCGTCCGAACTTCCGGAGGGACAACACGGAGCGCCACAGCAGGATGCTCGCGAATCCGAGCTCGTTGACGAGTTCGATGGCCGCGCGGCCGATGGTGACGAACAGGCCCGCTCCCGCGCGAGCGACAGTGAGCCCGGGGGTGAAACTATAGTTCCTCAAAGGTCTCCTCGGGCCTCACGCTGAGGTTATCGAACCTCGTGCACTCGGAGTGAAACGCCAGGTGCACGGTTCCCGTCGGACCGTTCCTCTGCTTACCGATTATGATCTCGGCGCGCCCGATATTCTCGGGCGTGCGGTCGTACTGCTCGGCCCGATAGATGAACATCACGACATCCGCGTCCTGCTCGATGGCGCCCGACTCCCTGAGGTCCGAGAGGATCGGCCTGCGGTCGCCGCCCCGCGATTCCACGGCACGAGACAACTGTGACAGCGCCAGCACCGGGACCTCGAGTTCCTTTGCCAGCGCCTTGAGCGAGCGGGAGATCTCAGAGATCTCCTGCTGGCGATTCTCTGGACGTCCGAGCCCGCGCATCAGCTGGAGGTAGTCGACGATGACGAGTCCGATGTCGGACTCGGCCTTGAGCCTTCTGGCCTTCGACCGCATCTCAAGCACGTTCATCGACGGCGTGTCATCGATGTAGATGGCCGACTCCGACAGGAGCCCGGCCGCCGTCGTCAGGTTCGACCAGTGCTTGTCCGCGAGGTATCCGGTTCGCAGCTTGTGCGCGTCGACGCGCGCCTCGCAGCACAGCATCCGCTGAACGAGCTGCTCCTTCCCCATCTCAAGACTGAAGATCGCCGTCGGGGTACTGCCGTCGATGGACGCGTGCGCCGCGACGTTGAGTGCGAAGGCCGTCTTCCCCATCGACGGACGTCCGGCGATGACCACGAGGTCGGCTTTCTGAAAACCCGAGGTCAGCGCATCGAGGTCGTCGAAGCCGGATGCGATGCCCGTGACGTGCTGCTTCTTATCGTAGAGTTCCTGGATGACCTCGAAGCTGTGCTTGAGGATCTCCC
>JAUWRQ010000201.1 GCA_030610515.1 Candidatus Eiseniibacteriota bacterium
AGTGATCGAGTTCGACCCGGTCACCATGGAAGTGGAGTGGGCATACGAGCGGGACTCCGGGGGCGGAGTGGACGACCGATGGGGCGCGTCATGCCAGCGTCTTCCCAACGGCAACACGTTGATCTCCGAGTCCGGTCGCGGCAGGGCTTTCGAAGTGACTCCGCAGGGGGAAGTGGTCTGGGAATACGCGAGCTCCACGGCCGGGGACGTTGGTGGGTCTGTCGCGACGCCGTTTGAGTTGACCAGAATAGGCCCTGAGTTCCCCATGGAGTGGCTCGGCAACTGACAGCGAACGGAGGGCGGCACTCGATGCATTCAGACACGGACCACGGCCCCGGAGGAGCGCACGTGCTCAGACCGACCGCAGTTCTGTTCCTGCTCGTTTCCGCGCTCGTGCTTTGTTCTGTGGCCGCGAGCGGTCAGGAGGGCCACTCGTGGGCCAACAGCCCGGGCGCCGGTTCGTCCAACGTGGGGCCGTCCGGACGATGGCGTGGAGCACGCGCGGAGTCCGAACCGGTCCTCACGGAGGCGCAGAAGAGGGAACTCGAGAAGCTGCGGTCCATCGGATACCTTGCGGGCTCGCGACCCGCGACCTCCAGTTCCGGCATCACCGTCCACGACCCCGCGCGTTCCTCCGGCGGGACGAACTTCTACACGTCTGGTCACTTCGCCGGAGCGATACTCATGGATATGGAGGGGAAGGTTCTCCATGAGTGGCGTTATGACTTCCTCAAAGTGTGGCCTGACGAGACCGAGTCGACCGAGATAGACGGCTCCGAGTACTGGAGATGGGCCTACCTCTTCGAGAACGGCGACGTTCTCGCCATCTTCGACGGCCTCGGGCTCATAAAGGTCGACAGGAACTCGAATCTCATCTGGGAAC
This sequence comes from Candidatus Eiseniibacteriota bacterium, assembly GCA_030610515.1. Classification (GTDB taxonomy): domain Bacteria; phylum Joyebacterota; class Joyebacteria; order Joyebacterales; family Joyebacteraceae; genus WJLY01. Next base: position 884 of record JAUWRQ010000201.1, read on the forward strand.
GCCTCGGTGGTGAGCACCACGACCTCGACGTGACCGACGACGGCCGGATATTCGTGCTGACGCGAAGGGCCCACATGATCGAGCGCATCAACGAGTTCGCGCCCATACTCGAGGACTTCGTTGCCGTCCTCGATTCGGACGGTCGACTGCTGAAGGAGGTCTCCATACTCGAGGCCTTCGAGAACTCGAACTTCGCGGATTCTCCGCCCGCGCGCGGGTACTTCCCCAGGGGTGACATCTACCATACGAACGCCGTGGAGGTGCTTGACGGGAGCCTCGCTGACCGGATTCCCGCGTTCGCGAAGGGGAACGTTCTTCTGTCAATGCGCTCCTTGAGCACCATCGCCGTGCTCGACATGGACGCCTGCGAGATCGTGTGGGTTGCGTCCGATCTCTGGCTCGCCCAGCACGATCCGAAGATGCTCGACAACGGCAACATCCTTGTCTTCGACAACAGGGGGGCCAAGGGAGAGTCGAGAGTCGTGGAGTTCGATCCCGCCACGAGAGAGATGGTCTGGGTGTACGCGGGCGACAGGTCCAACAGCTTCTTCACCCAGATGTGCGGAGCCAATCACCGGCTCGAGAATGGCAACACTCTCATCACCGAGTCGGACTTCGGCAGGGCGTTCGAGGTGACTCCGGGCGGGGAGATCGTCTGGGAGTTCGTCAACCCGCACAGGGCGGGGAAGCGCGACAACCTCATCGCCACGCTCTTCGACGTCATCAGGCTCGACCCCGATCTCTCTCTGGACTGGTTGGAGTAGCAGGGCGGCAGGGGGAACAGGAGAGCCGCCGGAACTCGATTGCGCGCGGGAGAACACTACCGAGAGACCCGATTTCGTGCAGGAGAACACTACCGAGAGACCCGATTTCGTGCAGGAGAACACTACCGACGAAGGCCCGCCCTTGTAGCGGGCCTTCCTGCGTTCGGGCCGACGCCCTTCTGCCAGGGGAAGAATGCTCCCGGCCGGAGCGTCCATTGGTCAGAGCAGGCGGCCGCGCAGTCCCGGCGCCCTGGGACGCGGTCGAGTCACGGGCGCAGAGGGGAGGTCCGATATGAGACGACTCAAGCGCGCGACGATCGCGCTTCCCATGGTTATCCTGTTGCTCGGTGCGGTTGTGCCCGTTCTTCTGGAGCGGGACGATCTCCCGCGGGCATCCGGTGCGGAGGTTCCCGAGGCACGGGTCTCCGGCAGGACATCGGACGAGTGGGCAGAGCTCGCCCTCGAGGCTCGGGAGCGGGGCGGGCTGAGGAAGGCCCTCTCATACATCAAGACGGCGGAGAGCGTCGCTCCGGGCACTCAGTACGCGACCGAACTGAGGGACATCAGGCAAGCCGGGCGGAGAGCTTCCGACGCCGGACGTCCGGCCCGCAGGCTGACCGAAGGACCCGTCGCCCACATCGTCTTCGGCGAGGACGGAGCGGTCGTGCAGGCACACAGGAAGACCACCGTCCTGCCGGGCGAGAGCCTCTGGACTCTGGCCCGGAACCTCGTGGCCGCCCGGCGCCTTGTTCCCGGGAGCGAGGTCGGCGCAGGCGACCGGGATGTTTACCGGGCCTGGGACGAACTCACGGCACTGAACGGCGTCCGTGAGCTCGAGGTGGGGGAGCGCGTTCGGGTGCCGCTCTCCATTGTCGAGCGGACCGCGTTGGCAGATGCGAACCGGCGGGACCATGAGCGGATCGTGGCCGCGTTTTCGGCCTTGGCTGCTGGTGACGTAGACGGTGCGGTCAGGCTGAGGGAGGAGTTCGAGGAGGGCTTCGCCCTGGCGACGGCCGAGTGCCTGCGGCTCGACGACGCGCTCGCCGCGGCGACCGCCGAGCAAGCCTCCAGGTTGGAGCTTGAACGCGAGCGCGCATTGGTGGAGGACGTCCGCGACGCCCTGGCGCGGGTTCCCGAAATGCCGCGGGCCACGAGACACTCCGACCGGGTCGACGTGCTGAACGGGGCTCGGTCCGCGCTCTCGGAGGCAGAGGCGCTACGCGGAGGGGTTCAGTATCCGGACGCGGCCGAACTCCTGGGGCGACTCCTGTCCGAAGAGACCAGGTTTGCTATTGGAGCCGATGGCACGGTGCTGGCGGCGAAGTCCACCGGCGTGAGCTACACGCAGGCGGCACGCCAGGCTGTCGAGTGGGTTCTCGAACGGCAGCTGCGCTCGAGCGGGCGGAGCTTCCCACACTCTAACGAGAAGTCGGCAGACGAGACGGCGTGGGCCCGATACCTCGCGGACGCGGCTCGCGCGGCGAGCGAAAAGGGCGTGAACTTTACGGAGCTGCTTGAGGCCGTCGATGAGGCCATCGAGCTCAGGCTTCCAGACCCGGTGATCTACTTCGCGGACTAGGCGCAGGCGCGCGCCTTCCCCGTCGGGCGCGTGTTCTCTGTTGGGCACGCCTCTTCGGGCACGCGTTCCCTGTTGAAGGAACCTCGTTGCGCCGCTATCCTGTCCGGGGGGAGAGAGCTCCGGGGCGTGCCGCACTCGGACGGCCCCCGGACGGGAGACGCCGTGGCTCACTGGACGGACGATTTCTTCACGGGCTACTGGTCGGTGATGCAGAAGGCCGCGCCGATGGCCGACGTGGCCGCCGAAGAGGCCCGCGTTCTCCGCAGGATCCTCAGGCTCCGGAAGGGAAGCAGGGTCGCCGACGTGCCCTGCGGAGACGGCCGCATCTCGCTCGAGCTGGCCAGGGCCGGATGCAGTGTCGTGGGGGTGGACGCGTGCGAACCCAGCATCAGACGCGCCAGGAGGCAGTTTCGGAAGGCCGGTCTTCCCGGCACGTTTCATCACGGCGACATGCGGGACCTCGGGTTACCCCGCGAGTTCAACGCCGTCGTCAACTGGTGGGGGAGCTTCGGTTACTTCGACGATGACACGAACCTCCGGGTTCTCAGGGGGATCGCGGACATTCTGGTGCCGGGTGGACGGGTTCTCATCGATCAGGTCAAC
>JAUWRQ010000036.1 GCA_030610515.1 Candidatus Eiseniibacteriota bacterium
AGGCTGACGGAGCGGACGTGCGCATCGTCTACAGTCCCCTCGAAGCGGTCGACATCGCTCTCGAGAATCCGGACCGGGAAGCTGTCTTCATCGGCGTGGGTTTCGAGACGACGGCGCCCACGATAGCGGCGACCATCCGCGCCGCCACCGACCGGGGGATAACGAACTTCTCCATCCTCCCGTTCTTCAAGCTGGTTCCTCCGGCCCTCCACATGCTGACCGAGCTTCCTGGGCGCGCGTTGGACGGTTTCATCTGCCCGGGGCACGTGAGCACGATCATCGGTTCCGGGGCGTACGAGCCGGTTGCGGCGAGGCACAACATGCCCTGCGTTGTCACAGGGTTCGAGCCTCTGGACGTGCTCGGGGGAATCGTGATGCTGCTCGAACAGGTCCGGAGCGTCCGGGGCGGAGGAAGGGCGACCGTCGGGAACGAGTACGGACGCGCGGTAACACGCGAGGGCAATCGCGCCGCACAGGAACTGCTCGGGAGCGTCTTCGACGTGTGCGACGCCGAGTGGCGCGAGATCGGAGTGATCAAGGACAGCGGTTACGATCTATCGAAGGAACTCAGGCGATACGACGCCCGCGAGAAGTTCGATGTCGAGCTGCCGGAGCGTTACGAACCGTCCGGCTGTATCTGCGGCGACATCATGCTCGGGAAGAAGCTTCCCACCGACTGTCCGCTGTTCGCGTCACGCTGTGTGCCACGCGACCCGGTCGGGCCATGCATGGTCTCGACGGAGGGAGCTTGCGCGGCGTTCTACAAGTACGAGAGGACGGAGCCTTGAGTAAGATCGACAGGATACGCCTGGCGCACGGGAGCGGCGGGACGCTCATGCACGAGCTTATCGAGGCCGTCATCGTCGGTCGCCTGGGCAATCCCATCCTGAACGAGCTCGACGACTCTGCGGAGATCGAGAGCCTCCACGGGCACAGACTCGATGGCGGGACCATCGCGTTCACGACCGACAGCTACGTCGTGCAGCCGCTCTTCTTCCCTGGCGGCGACATCGGGAAGCTCGCAGTGTGCGGCACCGTCAACGATCTCGCCATGACAGGGGCGAAGCCCGCGTATCTGACGTTGGGTCTCATCGCGGAGGAGGGGCTGCCCGTGGCGGACCTCGAACGCGTGCTCTCGTCCGTCGCCCGTACCGCCGAGGAAGCGGGCGTGGCGGTGGCCGCGGGCGACACCAAGGTGGTCGAGCGAGGGGCGGTCGGCGGGCTCATCGTGAACACGGCCGGGATCGGTGTCATACCCGAGGGGCGGAAGCTCGGCAGTAGATGCGTGAAGGATGGCGACGCCGTGATCATCTCAGGAACGATCGGAGACCACGAGACGGCCATTCTCCTGGCGCGCGAGGACCTAAAGGTGCGAGAGGTCGTCGAGACCGACTGCGCTCCGCTCGGCTCGCTCGTGGAGGCCGTGTTCGAGGTCTGCCCCGAGGTCCGCGTCATGCGTGACCCGACGCGCGGGGGTCTGGGGACGACGCTCTGTGAGATCGTGTCGCGCGCAGGGGTCGGGATAACTGTCGAGGAGGCCGAGATCCCCGTGGACGAGAGGGTCTCGGCAGTGTGCGACATCCTCGGGTTCGATCCCATCTACATGGCGAACGAGGGCAAGGCGATCATCGTCGTTCCCGACGACCACGCCGAGCGAGTGGTCGCCGCGATGCGCTCTCACGAGCTCGGGCGCAACGCGGCAGTTATCGGGGCGGTCGGCGGAAGGGAAGGCGTCTACCTCAGGACCCGGGTCGGTGGCCTGCGCCCCATCGTAATGCTCGAGGGTGTTCAACTGCCGCGCATCTGCTGACGAAGCGGCCGGCCGGGAGTCGCCGACTACGCCTCCTGCAGTCGGCCCGCCCGCGGCAGGACGCCGCATGTCCACGGAGTTGCAGTGCACGAGCTTTCGATCTGCCAGAGCATGCTCGAGATCGTTGACGGAGCCATGGCCGACCATCCCGGAGCGAGGCTCGAGCGTGTCTTCGTCGACGTCGGACGAGGCTCGACGGTCGAACCATCGCTCCTTCGCGACGCCTTCGAGATTGCGACGACCGGAGGCCCGTACGAGGGCGCCGAGCTCGTGATCAACGAGATACCACTGGTCGGGAAGTGCCGCTCGTGCGGCAGGAGCTTCGAGTACAAGGAAATCGCGCTCGGATGCCCGGATTGCGAGTCGACGTCCGTAGAGATAGAGTCCGGGCTCGAACTGAACGTGAGGGAGCTTGAGATCGATGGGTGAACGCCCTGCACCGGGCGACGGTGGTCGCGGCCTCTCGTGCTGCGGGTGACCGGCGAGCCCGCCGGGACTGCGATCATCTCAATACGATGGACACGGAGGACACATGTCGAAGGTCGATATCGGGAAGAAGATGCTGAGCGAGAACGATCGTCTGGCCGCCGAGAACCGAGTGAGGTTTGCCGAGGCCGGGCTGCTCGTTCTGAACCTCATAAGCTCGCCCGGCTCGGGCAAGACCGCGCTCCTCGAGAGCACGCTCGACCGACTTCCCGACGGCGTGCGGGTGCTCGTGATCGAGGGCGACGTGAGTACGGACAGGGACATCGAGCGCGTTCGAGCGCACGGGGCGGACGGGGTGCAGATCAACACGGCTGGGGGATGTCACCTGAGCGCGAAGATGGTGGGTAAGGTGCTTCCCGACCTCAATCTGGACGGGGCGGACGTGCTGTTCGTCGAGAACGTCGGCAATCTCATCTGCCCCTCGACGTACGACCTGGGTGAGGACGCCAAGGTCGTTCTCCTCTCTACGACCGAGGGTGACGACAAGCCCATGAAGTACCCGGCGATCTTCCACGAATCGTCGGTCGCCGTCATCAACAAGATAGACCTGCTTCCGCACCTGACGTACGACATCGAGAGGGCCGAGAGGGAGATCGGCGTCCTCAACGCGGATTGCGACATCCTCCGGGTGTCGGCGCTCAAGGGGACGGGTATGGACGAGTGGATCGCGTGGATCCTCCGCAAGATGAAGGAGAAGCGGGGAGAGTGACTTCCGTGGCAGGAATGCGGCGCCGGCGGCCGTGGGGTGCCGCGAGCCTGAGGTGCTGCGAGGGAATGAGCGAATGCTGACGAGCGAGCTGGTGCTCGGGACCGTCTTCCTGATGTTGGGGGTCGTCACGCTCGGGGTGGCCCCCGCCAGACGGTGGCTCTCGTCGATGAAGACGGGCGTCGCCCTCTTGGTGCTGCTCACGCTTCTGTCGGTGTTGGGCGTCGTCATCGGCCAGGGGCTGCCGCCTGAGGCCTACACCGAGAGATTCGGAGAGGCCGGAGGCTCCTTCATCCTGCATTCGGGACTCGCCGCGATCTTCCACACCTGGTACTTCATGCTCGCCGTCTGGCTGCTCGCGCTCTCGATACTCACCTGTTCCTTCGGGCGCATTTTGCGTTTCGTGCGCGCCCCGGGGAAGAGGCTGGAGCGCCTAGGCTCGCTCGTGACGCACCTCTCGCTCGTCGTCATACTGGCGGGAGGCATCGTGATGGCGCGATACGGTTCCCGCCGCCCCGACACTCACTATCTGAAGGCCGGCGACACGACGGAGGTCGCGGAGGGCGGGTTCTCCCTGAGGGTCGAGGAGGCGAGGACCGAGTTCAGCGAAAACGGCGTGATATCCGAGTACGTCTCCGTCGTCACGGTCATCGAGGACGGCGTAGAGACGGGAACGCATCGGATCGAGGTCAACCACCCGCTGACCGTGAACGGCGTCGGCGTGTACCAGTACGAGATGATGCCGTCCGCCGAATCGGTCGAGGAGGTTCTCCTCGGAGTCGTGATCACGGCGTCGGCCGCCGACGGAGGTCCTTTCGAGCTCGAGGTTCCCTTCCGCGAGACGACGGTGATCCCAGGGACGAACCTCACGGTGAAAGCGCTTTCATTCTATTCTCACTTCACCTACGATATCGAACATGGGACCGCGGGGCTGGCCTCCATCTGGCACGACAACCCTGCGGTTCTCGTGCGACTGTCCGCCGCAGAAGGAGTCGTGTCCGAGAACTGGCTCTTCATGGGGACGAGGGGTCACGAGAGCGACGGCAACCTTCCTTGTCGGCTGTTCTTCCTCGATTACGAGCCGGACTTCGGGAACGGTCTGACCCGGTTCGAGTACTCGCGCCAGCCCGGAACACCGATCCTCTTCACAGGATTCGCGGCGCTCTCGCTGGGGCTTTGCGTCACGTTCTGGACGAGAGTCGGCAGGAGGGAACCGAAGTGAGCGGTCCCGACGTGCTCTTTTTCTGGGTCGCCCTCTGGTGTTATCTCGGAGGCACGGTCGTTGCGTCTTTCTACGCCGGACTCAGGCGGAAGAGCCTTCGCAGGCTCGTTCTCGCGCTGACGGCGGTCGGGTTCGCGTCGAACACGGTGGCGCTCGTCGTCCGGACGGTGGTTTCCGGGCACCTCCCGGTGACGAACCTCTACGAGTATCTGACGTTCTTCGCCTGGGCGATCGTCGCGGGATTCCTGATCATATGGAGGAGAAAGGAACTCGATCTCCTCACGGTCTTCGCGGCTCCCGTCGCGTTTGCGATGATGGTCGTGGCGTCGCTCTTTCCCGCCCGGATTGAGCAGCAGCTCATCCCGGCGCTGCAGAGCTACTGGCTCACGATACACGTGACGCTCGCGGTTCTGGGCGAGGCCGCGTTCGCCGTCGCGTTCGTCTCCGCCGTGCTCTTCCTGGTGGCGAACCGGCGGGGCGCTGCCGCGGCTGCCGTGGATGGCGGGACGCCCGGCGAGGACGCGCGGGGGCCTGCCGGAGCCGATCGGTTCGACGAGATGACGTACAGGGCGATCGGGATAGGCTTCCCGCTCTTCACCGTAGGCGCGCTCTTCGCGGGCGCCGTGTGGGCGCAGAGGGCGTGGGGGACTCCCTGGTCGTGGGATCCGAAGGAAACCAGCTCGCTCATCGTGTGGCTGGTCTACGCGATCTATCTGCACGCGCGGCTCGTCCGCGGGTGGCGCGGAAACGGCGCGGCCATCCTGTCGATCGTGGGCTTCGCTCTCACGTTCCTGACGATCCTCGGAAGCCGGATCCTTGGCGGGCTTCACTCGTACGGCTAGCGTTTGGCGCCCTCCTCAAGGAGGCTCATTGCGTCCCGAGACAGAGCGTCGAGTGTTGGCGTGGATACCAGCTACGATCTACGTGGCTCTGATATTCGCGGTCTCGTCGATCCCGGGCTCGCTGCACGGGGTCATTCCGTTCCGGATCTTCGACAAGGTCGCGCACGTGGTCGAGTTCACTGGGCTTGGCCTCTTCCTGATGGTCGCGTTCCGGGGAACGCTGCCGCGGGCGAACATCAAGCACGTCGTGCTCCTCGTCGTCGCGGTCGGGCTCATCATCGGCGTGCTCGACGAACTCTACCAGCACTTGGTTCCCGGGAGGGCGGTCGAGTTCCTCGACTGGGTCGCCGACACCATCGGGGTGGTTGCAGGCACCACCATTGCCATGATCCACTACCGTAGGCGGGGAGACACCTGGTCGACGATTGAGCGGCTCAGGTCTCGGGGACGCAACAAGCGGGTGAAGCGAAAATGAGATACAGAGCACCGAGAGGCACGAGAGACATACTGCCGGAGGACAGCTGGAAGTGGCAGAAGGTGGAGAGGGCCTTCGCCGAGACGGCCGAGCGATTCCGCTACAAAGAGATCCGCCTGCCCGTCTTCGAGCAGACGGAGCTCTTCGCGCGCGGCATCGGCGACGCGACCGACATCGTCAGGAAGGAGATGTACACGTTCGAGGACCGGAAGGGGAGGAGCCTGACGCTCAGACCCGAGGGGACCGCAGGCGTCGTCCGATCGTATATCGAGCACAGTCTCGGCGGCGGCGCGAGGGTCACGAAGCTCCGCTACTTCTGTCCGATGTTTCGCTACGAGCGACCGCAGGCCGGACGCTACCGCCAGTTCTGGCAGTGGGGCCTCGAGGCCATCGGTTCCGGGAGCCCCGGGGTCGACGCGGAGATCATCGACTTCTGCGTGAGCCTCTTCGAACAGCTCGGGATCAAGGGTTGCGTGGCCAGGGTCAACAGCGCCGGCTGCAAGGCCTGCACGCCCTCGTACAACGAAGCGCTGAGAGAGCACTTGAGACCGCTGCTCGACCGGTTCTGCGACGACTGCCACGTCAGGTTCGAGAAGAATCCTAGGCGGATGTTCGACTGCAAGAACGAGAACTGCCTGGCACTTCTCGAGGACGCCCCGGCCATCCTCGATTCGCTCTGCGACGGTTGCCGCGAGCATTTCGATAGCGTCGTGCGTTACCTGGAGCGGATGTCGGTCAGCTTCGAGGTCGATTCCTCGCTGGCCAGGGGGCTCGACTACTACACGCGCACCGTGTTCGAGGTGCACTACGAAGGGCTGGGTGCTCAGAGCGCTCTGTGCGGTGGTGGACGGTACGACGATCTGATAGAGGAACTGGGAGGGAGTCCGACGCCGGCGTGCGGCGTGTCGGCCGGCGTCGAACGCCTCATACAAGCATGCGATACTGAGTCCGGTGGAGCCGACGTCGCACCCGGTCCCGACGTCTACGTGGTGGCTCTGGGAGACGACGCGGCCCTGGCGGCCGCGGCTCTCGCCGCAACGCTCAGATCAACGTACTCGGTCGAGCTCGACCACCAGCGGCGGAGCGTGAAGGCTCAGATGCGGGAGGCGGGGAAGCTCGGTGTGGGACTCGCCGTGATCCTCGGAGAGGATGAGCTTAGGAGGGGCGTCGCGGCCGTCAAGAACATGGAGACCGGAAACCAAGTGGAGACTGCCCTGGCGGACATCCCAGAGGTGGTCGGGAGACTGCTGGAACGATGAAGCTCGAAGCGATGGAACCCCTGAAGCGCACGCACACATGCGGTGAACTGAGAGCAGGCGACGAGGGCACGGAGGTCGTGCTGATGGGATGGGTCCACCGCCGCCGCAACCTGGGCGGGCTCTACTTCATCGATCTCCGCGACCGATACGGCACGACCCAGGTCGTGTTCAGACCCGAGGAGCCGGAGCTACTAGAAGAGGCCGGGGGGCTGAGCGCCGAGTACGTCGTGGCGGTTCGGGGGGATGTGGCGGTGCGGCCCGACGGCATGATCAACGCGGACCTGACGACGGGCGAGATCGAGGTCCATGCCAGAGAGCTCAAGATTCTCAACACGTCCGAGACGCCTCCGTTCGTTCTGGAAGACCCGGTCATGGCCGGCGATGAGCTCAGGCTCGAGTATCGATACCTCGATCTCAGGCGTCCCCACATGCAGCGTCTCGTCGAGGCGAGGCACAAAGCCGCGCAGGCGACCAGGAACTACCTGTCGTCCCGTGGGTTCCTCGAGATCGAGACGCCCATTCTCGCGAAGAAGACGCCTGAGGGCGCCCGCGACTTCATCGTCCCGTCGCGCACGCACTCCGGCAAGGTCTATGCGCTCCCACAGTCGCCGCAGCTCTACAAGCAGATACTCATGGTGGCGGGATGCGACCGCTACTTCCAGATCGCGCGCTGCATGCGCGACGAGGACCTGCGCGCCGACCGACAGCCCGAACACACGCAGATCGACTTCGAGATGAGCTTCGTCTCCGAGGACGACGTGTTCGAAGTGGCCGAGGGGCTCATGCGCGTGCTGTGGCGCGACGTCCGGGGAGAAGAGATCGAGACACCTTTCCCGCGACTCACGTACAAGGAAGCGATGGCCCGCTACGGAAGCGACAAACCGGACCTTCGCTTCGGAATGGAGATCATCGATATCTCGGACGTTCTCGCCGAGACCGAGTTCAGGGTCTTCCGCTCGACGATAGACGGGGGAGGGGTCGTCCGG
>JAUWRQ010000249.1 GCA_030610515.1 Candidatus Eiseniibacteriota bacterium
AGCTGGCGCTCGAGGTCCGGTTCATCGACAACATCGGCACGACGGCCGGCATGGCCCTGACGACCCTCCACGCTCAGAGTGGCGGCAACCCCGGCAGGATGGCGGAGACCGCTTTCTCGACGTTCGTCGAGACGCCGTCGCTGCTTCTTGTCGCCGACGACTCGGGATGGGGCTTCCACACGTACTGGGAGGAGCCTCTGTCCGATCTCGGGCTCTCTGCGCGAGTCTGGGTCACTGACGAGATCGGCCGGCCCGACGTGGATGTGCTCTCGTCGTACTGGACGGTCCTGTGGACCAACGGCGGCGGGAACGCGTTCGACCTGACCTACGAGGACGAGGACGCCATGACCGCGTACCTGGACGGCGGCGGGAACCTTTACCTCTCGAGCATGAACTACCTCTCGAGCCGTACCAGCATGACCACGATGATCAGCGACTACCTCCACATCAGCTCCTGGACGGATGACGTCGGCGCCTTCGTGGTGGAGGGCGTTACCGGCGACGAGATCTCGGACGGCATGGTGCTGACGAGCCTCTACTACCCCGTGGCGAACAGCGGCGACGCCATGGTCCTGAATTCCCCTGCGGAGACGATCTTCACGAGCACCGCCGGGATTCAGGGTCTCAAGGTCGCTGAGGGCGGCCACAAGATCGTCTTCACCACGTTTCCCTACGAGGCCGTGAGTCTCACCGACCCCGACCCGAGCAACCGGACGACGCTGCTCGCCAGGATCATGGACTGGCTCGCTCCGGTGGCCGGTGTCGAGGAGGGCGAGATCCACAGGTTGGCGATCGCGCCGAACTTCCCGAACCCGTTCAATCCCGTGACGAAGATCGCTTACACGGTGCCGAGCGGGGCCGAGCGCGTGACGCTGACCGTTCACGACGTCAGCGGGCGCGTGGTGTGCTCGCTCGTGGACGAGGCGCTTCCCGCCGGTCCGGCCCTTGCCATCTGGGACGGGAAGGACGACGCCGGGCACCGTCTCGCGAGTGGTGTCTACTTCGCGAGGGTGAGTGCCGGGAGCGAGAGCGCGTTCACGAAGATGACGCTCCTGAAGTAGCACGAGGTCTGTAGAAGATCTCTTGAGTTTGCGAAGAGGGCCCGGGACACCTGTCCCGGGCCTCCTTTTGTGCTTTGGGGCGCCGTCTCTGTTGACGGCAGCCGCCGTGACTCGATAGAATCACGCGGTCTTCGTGAGCGCGAGGGAGACGGCCGCTCGATTCCACCGCAGCGTCTGCTGGCCCGCGCGCCTGTGAAAGGAGAACGAATATGGCTTCCGTGAGAGCGTCCAGACACCGATCGACCACCGGCATCTGCGCGCTTCTCGCCCTCGCCCTGTGCGCGCTGGCAGCTCCCCTGCGGGCCGAGGAAACGACCTGGCTGCCCCCTGAGCCGGGAGCGGAGGAACATGAGTGGATCAAACTGACGTCGGGGGAGTGGCTGCGCGGTGAGATCAAGTCGATGCGGGACGAGGAGCTCGAGTTCGACAGCGAGGAGCTGGATCTCGTCGAACTCGACTGGGAGGACATCGCGGAGATACGGTCACCCCGGAGCCTCCAGTACGTCTTCGAGGGCAGCGGCGCGGCGACGGGTCCGGCGACCATGAAGGACGGCGTCGTCAGGGTCCAGGTCGGCGCGGAGGTTCTGGAGTTCCAGGCGATCCATGCCGTCTCCATCATCGAGGGAGCCACAAGCGAGTGGGAGCACTGGTCGCTCAAGGCAAGTGTTGGGGTCACGACCCGCTCGGGCAACACGAATCAGCAGGACTACAGCGCGTCGGTGCTCCTTCGGCGGGAGGGGGAGTGGTCGCGGTTCGACACGAACTACCAGGGCAACGTTGGCACGTTGGAGGACGTGGAGAGCGTGAATAACCACGTCCTGGACTCGAGGCTCGACATGTTCATCACGCGGAGGCTGTTCGTCACTCCCGCGTCGCTCGAGCTCTACACGGACACATACCAGAACACCGACCTTCGGACGACAGTCGGCGCCGGCCTGGGCTACGACATCGTCAGCGGGAAGAAGCTCGACTGGTACCTGCAGTTCAGCGGCGGCTACCAGCAGACGAAGTACGTGTCTGTGGAAGAAGGCGAGGCCGGTGACGACAAGACCTGGGTCGTGATTCCCAACACGCTGTTTGAGTGGGATCCCACCAAGGACATCGAGACGAGCCTCCGGTACAGCGCGACGATCGGCGTTCCGGAGGTGAAGAACACGACGCATCGTACCGTGGGATCGCTGGAACTCGATCTGACCGGAGCGCTCGAACTCATCTTCTCGGTCCAGTGGGATCACAACGAGAACCCCAAGGCGAGAGAGGACAGCAGCGTTCCGGAACGTGACGATCTTCAGCTCTCCTTCGGGCTGGGGATCGATCTGTAGGCCACGTTTCGGGTTCCGCGCCCCAGGCCGACTCAGTCAGCCCCTCGTGCTTTCTTGGGAAGCCGCGTTCTCCTACAACTCCGGGTTGGCCTCAGCGATCCTCGAGCACCCTGAGCAGATGCTCTCCCATGTCGCGACGCATGCCCCCGAACCAGACCATCGTGCTGTCGGACTCGTCGAGCAGGACCGTGAGGGGGAGATGATCCTTCGGGGTCTTGATCCCGAAGACCCGCTCCGCGGTCTCGGCGTCGATCGTCAGAGCGCCCTGGTCCGGCGGATGGTCCGCCAGGCCCGCGACCTGGATCGGGACGAAGGCCACGCCCAGCGGCTTCCAGTCAACCTCCCTCAGTGCCGAGAGGTGTCGGAACGACGACTCGTGCCCCGAGAGCGTGAGCACGAGGAGTCTTGTGCCCGCGGCGACATCGCCGAGGTCTCGGGTCTCTCCCTCCTGAACCACCTCGATCGACGTCTCCGGGTCCCACTCCCGCTGGATCAGGTCGGCAGAGTCCCATTCGGCGAGGGGAATGCCGACGTCGAGACCGAAGGTGAGCGAGTCGCCGGGCGCGACAACCACGCGGCGCGCGATGAACCGGGCCTCGCCTCGAGGGTTCCTGAGGCCACCGAAGAGCCAGTACTCGTCTTCCGCCAGCGACCATTCGACGAGACCGTCCCCCTCGGAGAGCTGTCCCAGATACCAGGTCTGGAAGTGACCTTCCTTGAACCGGGTCAGGCGAGTCTGCCTACACGTCTCGATGTTCGTGAGCGGCGTCCCCTGATCGAAGTAGCTCACCGCGAGGTATCCTTCCTCCGGAGTCGCCTCGACAGATTCGGTGCCCGCGTCCTCGGCGTCCTCTTCGAAGGGCACGAGTCTCACCCAGGCTCCGTTCTCCCACGCCTCGACGTAGTCGACGCCCCTCTCGG
>JAUWRQ010000021.1 GCA_030610515.1 Candidatus Eiseniibacteriota bacterium
CCGAGAGGGACCTTCCGACGCTGGGCGGTTCGATCTCGTTTGGGATGGAAGAGACCGGGCGGGGCGGGGCGTCGCGAGCGGCGTCTACTTCATCCGCGCCGATTTCGGGGAGAGCTCCCGACATCGAAAGGTCGTCGTGCTCCGGTAGCGTCACCGCGGCCATTGCCTGAGCGGGGCCGTTTGACCCTCCGTACGCGGGCTGGTATATTGGCGTGGCGCGATGGTTCTCTCCGACCATCGCCGGCCTTGTCACGTGTCGATACGCGAACCGGCCACGAGAGTTCTCCAGGATCAGAATGGACTATCTAAGGGACCTCCGACAGAAGGGCATAGACAGAAGCAGGGATTACCCGGACGAGTCGTTCCGTGTGAGGGGCCTGTGGCGGACGGATCTGTTGTTTCAGCCCAATCCGGTCGAGCGGACGTTCAAGTACGTTTACCTGCTCGTGCAGACGGTCGGCGAGGGGGCCTGCTACTGCTCGACGATCCCGTCCCTCGAAGAGGGCTACTACCTGCTGGGCCATGACTGCCGTGAAGCAGAGTTCAAGTATCGTTGCTTCGAGGTGGCGACCGTCGACGCGATGTACTCGGCCTTCGAGAAACATCCGGACGAATCGCTCACGATGACTGGGACGTCAGCCGAAAAGGCCCTATGGAGAAGCCGCATCATCGTTGACGAGGTCATGCGACAGCTCGAGCTAGCGGGCGTCGACGGTGGAAGCGTCGTTAACGTTGGGGTCATCGGGAACATCATGAGGATGCTCTCGGACCGCGGGATAGACGTTGTGGGCACCGATGAGGACCCTCTCCTGGCGGGCGCGGAGCTCAAGGAAATGGCGATCCACGGTGAGGACCGCACGGTCGAGCTCGTCGAGAGATGCGACGCCGCCGTCATGACGGGGATGATCATCTCGACCGACACGATGGAGGACATACTCGACGCTGCCCGCAGGACGGGGACGAAGCTCATCATGTTCTGCGAGACCGGCGCGAACCTCTGCGAGGAATACGTCAAGCTCGGCGTTGATTCCGCCGTGGCCGAGCCCTTTCCCTTCTACATCTTCGGCGGAACCACTAGAATCGACGTCTACCGCAGGAAGTAGGACGGCACGACCGGCGCCCGCATAGATCCCCGGCTCGCGCGGGCCGAGTGGAAGTGGGGCCGACCATCGAGCCATAAGGAGGCGCTTCTGCTTCGGAACTACGACAGGGAGAACGGTGTACTCAAGATCGGCGGCCTACCCGTGACTCAGATCGTGAGTGAGGTGGCGACGCCCGTCTTCATATACGATGCGGGGATCATCGCGAGCCGCTACGCGGCCGTCCGCGAGGCCTTCCCGTCCTTTGAAGTGCTCTACTCGATGAAGGCCAACTCGTCGTTCGCCATCCTGGGTCTCATGAGGGCTCTCGGTGCGGGAGCGGAGATCGCGTCCGGAGGCGAGCTCTTCCTCGCGACCGAGGTGGGCTTCGACCCGCTGGACGTCGTCTTTGCGGGTCCGGGAAAAACCGACAGAGAGCTGGAGGAGGCCATAGTCGCCGGCGTCTTCGCCATCAACGTCGAGTCGTTCCGAGAGCTCGAGCGCCTGACGAGAATATCCAAGCTCGTCGGCGTGCCGGCCAGAGTCGCTCTCCGATTGAACACGTCCGCGGGGCTCTCGAAGTCGGGAGGAGGGTCCGCCGGGCCGCTCCACGAGCGGATGGCCGGGGGCCCCTCGAAGTTCGGTATCGACGAGGAGAAGCTCGATGGTCTCGGCCGGTATCTGGGAGAACCGGGCATCGAGTTGGCCGGGATACACATCTACACCGCGAGCCAGATCCTCGACGCCGACGAAGTGGTCGCCAACGCCGAGCGCACCGCGGCCGCCGCGCGCCACGTCGAAGAACGGACCGGCCACGAACTCATGTCCATCGATTTCGGTGGCGGCCTGGGCGTCCCTCACTACGAGGAAGAGCGCCCACTCGATCTTCCCGCTCTGGGCACGCGCGTCGAAGAGATCTTCGCTCCCTTCAAGAAGCGGGGCACGAGACTCATGATCGAGCTGGGACGCTACCTCGTGTCGGATGCCGGCGTGTTCGTGAGTCGCATCATCGAGCTCAAGGAATCGCGAGGCGAGCGGTACGTGATCACCGACGGTGGCATCAACCAGTTCTTGAGACCGGTGCTCATGAAGGTGCACCATCAGGTGGCCGTCCTGAACAGGCTGGACGACGCCCCTTCGATCGACGCGAAGGTCTCGGGACCGCTTTGCACGCCAATCGACATCACCGGCCAGGAGATCGCGGTTCCCGAGGGAACGGCGATCGATGATCTTGTGGGCATCATGAACGCGGGCGCATACGGATACTCGATGAGCCCGCAGCTGTTCCTGTCGCACCCGACGCCCGCCGAGGTCATTGTGCTGAACGGCCGCGTGGTGAACGCACGGAAGCGAGGGAAGTATGAGGACCTGCTTCTCAACCAGGAGCCGTTGCCGGGCACCGTCTAGCTCGGCGGAACCGCCGTCGCCGGGGTCCGAGCGGGATGGGCGGCTGCTCTCGCTGTCGGCCGGTGCTTGCCTGCTGGTGGCGGTCTGTCTCGTGGCAACGACCGGATGCTCGGACGATGTTTTCTGCGTTGACGACCCGGCGCTCTACATCTCCGCCACCATCGAGGAGATCGGCCTCGCCCGCGCCGGAAGCACGTACGTCGAGGTCTATTGCTCCAACGATCCACTCCCGGGCAAGTTCGACGTCGTAGTGAGCGACACCACTCTTCCCGAAGCCACGCAGGCCCCGGACCACCTCGGCCTCGTAACGTCGCTCACCGAGACCCTTGTCATCTGGCAGCCGGGCACTAATTGCTTCCTGGAGGTTACCACGGAGTATGGGGTCGCGTCGGCGCACGAGCCTGTCCCGGGCGCGTTCGAGGTCGCCGCTCCCGGAACGATCGCTCTCGGCGAGATCCTCACTCTGGTGTGGACCGCGTCGGACAACGCTTCGTACTACGTCGTCCAGGCGTCGCTCGAGGGTTCGCGGGGAACGTGGGACATCGACGTCGCGGTCGAAGGGACGACTACGACGTTCGGTCCGTCGGAGCTGACATCGACAGGGATCTTCAGCGGTCGGGTGTGGGCCGTGGCCGGCCCGTTCCCGAAGGCGGGCTCCGCGGGCAACGTCACGGGCGCGGGGGGGGGGTTTCTGAACGTCTCGTACCGCGATCCCGGAAGCGAGTTTGAGGTCGTGGTGGAGGACTAACCACCCGAGCTCAGGATCCGGTGGGTCAGGTACGCGGCGAGCAACCGTCCCGCCTCCTTGAGGGCCAGCAGTTCCGACTCTCTCCGTCCCTGGGTCGCACTCTCATCCACACGTATCGACGGTCTTCCGATTTCCTCTGCGATACGCTGGTCGAACGCGGACGCGGTAAGCGCCACGTTCGTTCTCCAGATCTCTCCATCATCATACGAACGCTTCCAGCCATCTACCCTGATGACGACGTCCGCGTCGGGCGAGCACTCCGCGACACGGAACCCGTCCCGTTCCATCCGGCGCTCGAACCCGGAGAGCACGCGCACCTCGTCCGCCGAAACCAGTCCTTCGATCTCCACGCACACGGTGACCGAGTGCGCGCCCTCGACCAGAAAGAGCGGGTGCAGGGGCCCTTCGTACGGCTCGATCTCGCCCGCGAACGTTTGCCCCAGCGCTTCCGCGAGAACACCGTAGTCGAGCCGCGGCTCGATCGCGTGCTCGCCGGCGTCGCCGTACGCCACGACGATACGGCACGCGGCCGTACCGGACGCGTCGGTCTCACTGTCGCTCGCGAAAACCGCCTCGAATCCGTGTGGTCTGAAGGACACCGGCAACCGCACGGCGCGGACCGTCCGTTCCTCCCACTCGTACGACCACGCGAAGCGAACCTCCGTCTCGCGCCTCTCTCCGATTTCGACGACACGGATGCCGTCAAGAGGGGCAACGGATAGCGCGCCCGCGGCCCAGTACCTGAGCGAGTCGATCTCTCCGGTGGAACCGTCCAGCGCCGGTCGCCCCGAGACAGTGTGGAAAAGCCGCCGGGCGCCGTCGAGCTCTATCATGGCGTCGAACCACCTACCCTCCGCGAAAAGGGACCTCGCCGAGGAGACCAGCACACCGGCTTCGTTCTCCACGCGCCTCTTGTGCCACCGGGCGTTGTTGACGTCACCCCGGAGGTGCGCGATCGGATACTCCACGAGCAGTGTTGCGCGCCACGTCTCCCCATCGAACGATGGCCGCTCACAGGCCTCGACGACGCGTCCGGCTATCCTGATCCTGGGGACGCTGACCTCCTCGCCGCGAGCGCTGACAAGAAGCCGCTCACGGACCATCCGTTGAACCTGCCAGTCCTCGAAGGCGACGTCGCGTTTCTCGAGCTTCTCGAAGGCGAACTCGTACGCCTGGCGCAGCGCTTCGGCCTCCGCGTCCTCGCGGCTGTCGTGCCGCCCCGGTTCCTCTCCACGCCGCACCTGGCGCCTCGTCTCGGAACGACAGACCGCGAAGTGACTTCCGCCTTCCGTCCACACCTCCCCCGGCTCCCGCGCGTACCACGGAGAGTCGACGGAGCCATCCACGGCGCGGCAAACAGGGGAGCCATCGGGAGCCGCGGGCGCATCTCCCGCCTCGGGGACGAGGATCACCGGCCGCTCGCGGGCGGCGCAACCCCAGAGGACCACGCCAGACGCCAGTCCAAGAAGGAGGATGACACCTCGCGCGCGCCCGCCGAGCCCGGCCGGGAGCCCTATCCTGTGCCTCTCCATGAACGTCAAGCCGAATCTCCCTCCGCGACCGAGTCCGTTCACGAACCGATCTCATGCTACCACAGAAACCGGCCGGCAACTCAAATCGCCGGCCGGTCGTGGCTCCTGCGTCGTTCGGGTTCGCTAGCCTTCGAGGTACGACCTGATCTGTACCGCCAGGTTGTTCGTGTCGATGGGCTTCACGATGTACCCGCGGCACCCGGCCTTAACCAGTTCCTCTAAATCGATCGGAACATCTCGCGCGGTCAACGCCACGACGGGTATCTTCTTGTTCTCGTCCATTCCGATCAGGTCCATCGTAGCATCGAGTCCGTCACTACCGGAGAGCTGGATGTCGACGAGAATCAGGTCCGGGTGCTCGCTCCTGACCAGCGAGAAAGCCGTGGGCCCGTCACCGGCCTCGAACACTTCGTATCCGCTGGCGCGAAGGACGAGCGACGCGACGCTCCGGTTGTAGTTGTTGTCCTCAACAATGAGGATCGTCGGCCCCGTCTGGGACCGCTCCTCCTGCTCTCCGTCACATTCCGAGAACGCGACGGTGGTGCTGTCGCCGCCGTCGGACTTCGACTGGAATACCGCGGAGTCGGCCATGCGGACGAGCGTCTCCCCGTCGCGCGCGTGATCCGGGTAACTCGCTACGCCGCAACTGACCGTCAGGCTGATCTCCTCGCCATCGCGCTCGAACGATCGCTCGGCGAACGCCTTCCTGATCCTGTCCGCGAGCGCCCTCGCGTCGCTGCCCGCGGTCTCGGGAAGGAGAAGTGCGAACTCTTGTCCGCCGTACCGCGCGATGATGTCGGAGCACCTGGTCGTCGACAGAAGCATGTCACCGAGGCTGCGGAGCACCGCGTCTCCGGTGCCGTGACCGTACTTGTCGTTCAGACCCTGGAAGTCGTCGATGTCGATCGTGATGCACGTCAGCTTGCGGCCGTAGCGTCGGGC
Source organism: Candidatus Eiseniibacteriota bacterium (assembly GCA_030610515.1). GTDB lineage: Bacteria > Joyebacterota > Joyebacteria > Joyebacterales > Joyebacteraceae > WJLY01. The sequence goes on from JAUWRQ010000021.1 coordinate 5,709, forward strand.
GCGCTCGATCTCTCTCTCGAGGCGCTCGTCGAAGTATCGTCTGTTGTAGAGCTTCGTGAGGTTGTCGCGCTCGGACGGCTCGGTGGAAATGCTCTCCGCGAACGCCACGCGGAGCATCGCCTTCACCTTCACCACCAGATCGTCCTCCCGCACCGGCAGAGTCATCCAGTCCGTGAGACACGCCCTCGACGCCGAGATGCCCGTCGGTGGGTCGGGGGAGTCGGACAGAATGAGAACCGGTGTCCGTCTGGTCTTCTGGTCGTCGTCGAGACGGTCGAGCAGGCCGCTGTCGGACGCGCCCAAAACGATGAGGCTCGGCATCTCGGCGGCGCACACTGCGTTGATGTCATGCACGTCCGGGTAAACGACCGTCTCGTAGCCGGCCTCGTGAAGCCAGTCCGCGACGCCGATCTCGCTGGACCTGTCCTTCGACCAGATCAATATCTTCTTGCGTGTATGCTCACAGGCCCTCGGCGACATAGGCTCCCCCCGCAGATGCCTCAGGGTCTTCGTGGACGCACCGGCCCCGACGATCAGCAACCCAAGCGGGCCGACCAAAATCAGTTGCACTTCCTGAACTTAGCAAGGTACGTGCCACGTGGCGGGGTTGGTGCAACCGCGGATGCCGGGGCCCGTGGACCCTGTGGCCCGTGGATCCACGGAAAGAACAGGGGGAGCGTGCAAGGAGCCCGCTCCCCCGTCCAACGTGCGATAGCCATCAAGAGACCACTCACCCCTCGCTAGGGGTGTGACGGCGTGATCATGACCCTTCTGTTCTGCCTGCGCTGCTCCTCGGTATCGTTCGCCACCAGCGGCTGCTGCTCGCCGTGGGCGACGATCTCCATCCGGTCTTCGCTCACGCCCTTCCCTACGAGGTACGCGTGCACGACGTCGGCACGCTTCTCGGAGAGCATCTGGTTATGAGAGGGCGTGCCCAGGTCGCACGCGTGACCGGCGATCCCGATCGTGTACTCCTCGTCGTCGACCAGGGCCTTGGCCAAGGCGTCGAGCTTACCCATGGCCTCGTCCTCTAGGACCGCGCTGTCGAGGTCGAAGTGCACCATGACCGCGACCAGGGTGACCTTAGGCTTCGGGCAACCGTTCTTGTCGACTTCGACGCCCTTGGGGGTGTCGGGACACTTGTCGGCGCCGTCGAGCACGCCGTCCCCATCGTTGTCCGGATCGGGACATCCGTCGGCGTCCATGTGGCCGTCGATGTCCTCGGGATCATCAGGACAGGCGTCGTCTTCGTCGAGGATGCCGTCGCCGTCCCTGTCGACGTCAGGACATCCGTCCTCGTCCTCGAACCCGTCGAAGTCCTCGGCGTCGTTGGGGCACTCGTCGTCCCCGTCGAGGATCCCGTCCATGTCGTTGTCGGCCTCCGGACAGCCGTCCTCATCCTCAAACCCGTCGAAGTCCTCCGGGACATTCCAACACTCGTCCTGCTTCCCGATGATGCCGTCGCCGTCGCAGTCACCGGCGCCGAAGTAGTACGAGAGCCCGCCGTAGAACTCCAGGATCGAGCTGTTCGCGTCAACGTAGTCGGGGCCGTGCGCGGCGCTCCAACCCACGTTGTCGGTCTCGTTCTGGAACAGGAGATAATACCTGCCGCCGACGGTGACGGACACGCGCTCGGTCGCGAAGTACTCGAGGCCCGCGCCCAGCACGGCGGTGAGATTGGCGCCCTGGAGCTTCTCGAGCTTGGCGTCGGTGTTGTACCCCTCGGGGACGGCACCCTCTTCCACCGCGTCCTCGCGCCAGTCCTGAACCTCCCAGAACGTTAGGCCGAGACCGCCGCTCACGAAGGGCGCCACCTTGCTGTCCGGCGTGAAGTTGTATACCGCGGACGCGCCGGCGTAGTTCCAGATGGTGCGGAAGTTCTCTGCGTCGCCCCAGCCTGAGAACCGCGCGGACTCGTCGACCGAGGGCTCGTCGCCGCCTTGGGTCACGCCGCGCCGGTACTCGACGGCGATCGTGACGTTGTCGGTGAGCAGTTTCTTGATCTCAAGGCCCAGCATCAAGCCTGAGTCACCGTACTCCTCGTCGCCGCCTCCGGGCTGCATCATGCCACCGGTGACCGAAACGCCGAGATCGTCGGTGCATACCTGCGCCCCTGCGGTGCCGACCAGCACCAGCATGATGGCGAGCGCGCCAATGAGACTACGAGACATGGCGTCCTCCTTGCGTCGCGGGGGCGGCGGTACCGCGCGCCCGCTGGAATTCCCGTCTCCCTCCCTCGTTGCTACGCCGGAATCCTATATCATGAGCCCCCGACACACAAGTGGAGAGACGAGGCCCTCCCGTGGGCGTCCCGGAGGCCACAGGCAGAGCGCGAGAGCCCCCATCCCGCCCGGCCACTCGCCGACGTCTTGACAGCTCGAGGACGCGGGGCTCCCAATCCCTTGCCTACGCATGGACCGTCTGGCAGAATCCTCGCGGGCGATACGGGGGATTTCCCCCGATGGAAGGGAGGCGCGGATGAAGATCAAGGACGTCGCCGAGATACCCCCGATCACCGCGGGCGACGATTCGGAGCTCCGCGAGCTGCTCCACCCTGACAGGGACGATGTCGAACTCGGTTGCAGTCTGGCCTGCGCAGTGGTCAAACCCGGCCGGAGCACGCTGCCGCACCGGCTGGCGTCCTCCGAGATCTACTACCTCATCTTCGGCTCGGGAGTCATGCACATCGGCGATGAGGAGGCGCCCGTCCATGCCGGGCACTGCGTCTACATCCCGAAGGGCGAGACGCAGTGGATCGAGAACACGGGCCGCATCGACGTGGCGTTCCTGTGCCTCGTGGACCCGGCGTGGAGGCAGGAGGACGAGGAAATACTGAGCGACTAGGAGGATCTCGACACGCGCCCGTTGGTGCTTC
>JAUWRQ010000078.1 GCA_030610515.1 Candidatus Eiseniibacteriota bacterium
CGTCAGTGGCGGCGTTCACCGCCGCCTGGATGGTCGGGTAGTCCCCCGAGCCCGTCCGGGCTGATGACGTAGGTAGTCCCCGCCGCGGTCCCGGCAGTGAGCGCGGCAAGCGCGGCACCGATGACGAGCAAACCTACCCATGTGACTCTACGCAAGGGTTCCTCCTTACAGTCGGTTCCTGAGAGCGGCACGACGTTCTGCCAATTCCAGCTTCTAGCTCCTGTAGAGGGCCTTTATCGTCCCCCAGCTCTCCTCCTCCACCGGAGCGCCTTCGCACGAGCAGCAGTCCTGCACGCCAGTTTCCAGGATGAAGTCGAGTCCGTACCCGGGCGGAAGCGTCGCGCCGGCGTAGACGTAGACGCAGGCCTCGCCGCCGTAACACGGGGCGAGCAAGGTGTGCACGAGCACCTCGCCCGGCACAAGCCTCTGCGGCTCGGGCAGCCCCGGGCAACCCATGAACACGAAGTTCAGAGCGACATCACCGGTGTTGGACACGACGAGCTCGAATTCGGCGTCCGTGCTCGGGGGAGGCAGAACGCCCAGGCAGTCGACGGTAATCGTGAATGAGGGGTGCAGGACGTCTACAGTCGCAATGTCGGTGTCCATGTAGTCGGAACCGAAGTCGTCCGTGTAGAGCGCGATGACGGTGTTCTCCAACGGGTCAGGGTCGCCCGCCTGTATCGTGTAGTGGAACTCGCGAACGTCCAACGCGCCAGGGGGAAGCTCCGGCTCGAAGAACTCCGTCAGATCTCCGAGCACCGAGTCGTCCATGTCCACGAGGTAGACGGAGCAATCACTGTTGTTGGAGACCTGAATCGTGTACACCACCTCGTACCCGACCGGCGCTGCGGTCACGTTCACGTCCTTCACCACAGCGATTCCGCCTGTGCACTGCGCCAGGGCGCATGCGGGAACCGCGATCAGCAGCACCGCCAGGCATGACAGTCTGGACATGGTGTCCTCCGTTCAGCTGCAACCTCTGAGAGCCTACTTCAACAGCACCATCGTATGAACCGCCATCTCCTCCCCCGCCTCGAGCCTCGCGAAGTAGACGCCGCTGGGCAGTGCGTTGCCGGCGGCGTCCGTTCCGTTCCAGACGACCCGGCGTCTGCCGGCCTCCCGGAAGCCGTCCTCAACAGTCACGACAAGGTCGCCGGCGGCAGAGAACACGTCCAGCCTGATGCGGCCGCTCTCCGGCAGGTCGTACTCGATCCTCGTCGTCGGGTTGAACGGGTTGGGCGAGTTGCCGCGGATCGTCAGCACGGTCGCGATCTCAGCGTCATCCATTCCAGTCCCGAGCGTCGCGGACGCCTCGTTCGAGGGGTCGCTCTCGTTCCCGTGGACGTCCTCCGCCAAAACCCGGTAGTACCACGTCGTCGGGCCTGGGTCGAGGTCAAGGAAGGTCGTGTCCGTCGCAGTCCCCACCAGCGTAGTCCCGTCGGGCACGAATCCCGGCGTCTCGCGTCGGTGAACGTTGTAGTGCCCCAGGTCCTCGTCGTGGTACCCGCTCGGGGACCATGTCAGATCCACGTCCGCACCATCGACGTTCGCGGCAAGGGCCACCGCTGCCCCGGGCGCCAGGTTGTCGACCGACCTGCCGCTGTCGGGGAGCGATGTCCAATAGGCGTCCGGATCCGCGGTGTGGGCGATTGTCCTGAAGTAGTGGTACTCATCTGAGATGTCGGTGGAATCGAACAGCGTCGGCACGGCAGAGGAGTAAGCCTCCAGCTGATAGGCCTCAACGGTGGCGACGAGTTCCCAGTAGAACGTCCCGCGCGGCCGCTCCTCGGGGAGGAAGACGGGGCCATCGTGATCCGGAGGCTCCTCCGATGCGCTCCGTGGCAAACGGGCAAGCTCGGACACGCTGCCCAGGACGACGGCGTCTTCGGCGGGAACGGCACCCCTTCCCGGACTGATCGCGCGCCACAGAGTGTAGTGGTCTATCGCGTTCTCGGGCCACGGGTCCAGGTAGCTGGCATCCCACGTGAGGTTGACCTGGCCGCCCTGGTCACCCGGAACGTCGCGAACCGAGAGAATCTCTGCCGAAGGATAGCCAAGGTACCCGTTGCGCTCGACTCGCTGCGCGTAGATGTCCTCTTCTGTCCTGCGCGAGTCGTCCCACACGATGATCGCGCCGCCGTCACCGTCTGTCGTCATGCAGTGTCCGAGCTGGCTGCCCGCAGCCGTGGAAACCGCCACGCCGTCGGTGTCCCAGAGAACGTTCCCCTCGCTGTCGACACGCTGAGCGTAGACGTCATCATCCTGCAGTCGCCCATCCTCCCACGCGACTACCGCTCCACCGTCGCCGTCGCCCGCGACCGAGGGATGCTGCTGCGACTGCCCGGCCGTGCATACAGGCACGCCCATGGCCGTCCAGAGCGCGGTTCCATCCCCGCTGACACGCTGCGCATAGATATCCCAGTTGCCGGCGCGGTGGTCCTGCCAGCAGATGATGGCACCGTGCGAGCCGTCGGCTATGAGCTCGTGCTTCAGCTGACCGGGAGCGCCATTACAAATGAGGATACCGTCTTCGGCCCAGCGCTCGCTCCCATCCGGGTCCACGCGCTGGGCGTAGATGTCAATGTAGCCGGACCGCGCATCGAGCCACACAACAACGGCACCCCCGGACTCGTCGCTGACCATGCGGGGTGAGGACTGCTCCATTGAGAGGTCGCAGAGAGCCACACCATCGGCCGTCCAGACCGGAGTGCCGAATGAGCCCATACGTTGCACGTAGACGTCTCCCACATCGGCCCTCTCATCCTCCCAGGAGATGATCATCCCGAACTGGCCGTCCGGCACCAGGCGGCTGCGCGACTGATCTCCCCCGGCCGTGCAGACGGGCACTCCGTCCATCGCCCACAGAGCGTCGCCCGACGCATTGAGCCGCTGGGCGTAGATATCGACTGCTGTGGGATTGCGTGAGTCCTCCCAGACGATGAATGCGCCCCCCATGCCGTCGCCTAGAACCCGTGGGAACTCCTGGTCACCTGCGGCACCGCACACCTGGACCCCGCGGGTCGGCCACAATGCGGTGCCCGACGCGTCGATTCGCTGGGCATAGATGTCGTCGGCTCCTGAGAAGTGATCGTGCCATACCATGATCACGCCGCCCTGGCCGTCGGGAGCGAGCTGGATGTCGGTCTGGTAGTACGCTCCGCCACCAACCTCGATTCCGTCAGTGGCCCAGAGGGGAACGCCACGCGCGTCCAAGTGCTGGGCGAAGACCTCGTACATGCCGTTCCTGCCGTCGATCCACCCCAGGAAGACACCGCCCTCGCCGTCCGGGGCTGTCGCCGCTTCTGTCTGCTCGCCTTCCGCTCCACACACCAGGTTGCCCTGACTGGGGTCGTGCGACCACCGCGAGGGAACAGCGAAGCAGCAGTTCTCCGCGAACTCGTCGAATGTGTCTGTCAGCCCGTATTCGGGCGGCAGCGTAGCCGTCGCCAGGACCTGGGCGCAGGCCATGTCGCCGATAGCAGGCACCAGCATGATGTGGGTATGTGTTTCCCCGGGGCCGAGCGAGACGGGAGGAGGACTGTCAGGGAAGCCGGAGAAGACGAAGTCCAGGGCAACGTCCCCGCTGTTCGTGACCAGCATCTGGAACTCGGCATCCGTGTCGGGCTCCGGGGGTGGGGAAAAGCAATCGAGCTCGAGCGTGAAGCTCGGGTGAATGATGTCGATGACGACGGACGCAGTGTCTTCGTGTGGCTCCCCGAACTCATCTTCATAGATGACGGTGATCTCGTTGACCAGTGGATCCGGATCAGACGGCTGAATCGTGTATTGGTATATCGCAGCCCCGTCCTCGTCGGGCCACAGCATCTCCGGGAGGTCCAGCTCGACTGGTCCAAGCAGCGTGTCGTGGGCTTCAAGCAGAGTCATCACACAGGAGGACATGTTCTGTACCTCGATGAAGTATTCGATCTCCTGCCAGACAAGAGCAGCAGATACATCGGCCTCCTTGCACACCGTGACGCCTTCCTCGCACTGAGCGTTCAGGCTCACCGGAAGCACGGCAAGCAACGCAGCAACACAGAGTAGTCTGAGCATAATCCCCTCCTCGGAAGCGGTCTGGAGGTATTCATGTACGCGGTGAGCAACCTGCGCAACTATAGCACATCAATGAGACTGGGTCAATAATGGCGCCATTCCGTGTCATTCCGTCGCGTGAAGAAGGGAGGCCGCACGAACAGTTCCGCCTCCCTCCTTGGCGGTCACCCAACTGTGCCACGGCCACCCGTGCCGACTACCGGACAACCACCGCCTTCCCCCTCGCCTGTTCCGCTCCCGCCTCCAACTTGTACAGATAGACGCCGGCGGGCACTTCGCTGCCTGCGGCGTCCGTCCCGTTCCACTGGACCGTTCGCGTGCCAGCATCCATCGGTGAATCCGCGATCCTCGCCACGTGGCGTCCGTCGACCGAGTAGACGTCGACGGTCACGTGTGCGGGCGCCGGGAGATCAAAGACGATGCTCGTCCCGCCCGAGTGCGGGTTTGGGAAGCTGCCGCGAAGCGCGAAGACGGCGGGAACCTCGGGATCGATCCCCGTGCCGAGCATCGCCGATGCCTCGTCCGAGGGACCGCTCTCGTTCCCGTGGACGTCCTCGGCCAGAACCCGGTAGTACCACGTCGTCGGCCCAGGGTCGAGGTCCATGTATGTCGTGTCCGTGGCCGTCCCTACGAGCGTCGTCCCGTCGGGCACGAACCCGGGAGTCTCGCTCCGGTGGATGTTGTAGTGGCCCAGGTCCTCGTCGTGATACCCGCTCGGGGACCAGAGTAGCTCGACGTCCACGCTGACGACTCCGGCCAGAAACGCGAGCGGCGCCCCGGGCGCGAGGTTGTCTATCGAACGCCCGCTGTCGGGCAGCGACACCCAGAAGGTGTCGGGCGCCGTCGAGTGAGCGATGGTCTGGAAGTAGTGGTACTCGCCCGACGTCGCCGTCGAGTCGAAGAGCGTGGGAACCACCGCTGAGTAGGTCTCCAGATGGTATGCCTCGAGGGTCGCAACGAGTTCCCAGTAGAAGGTGCCCCGTGCGCGCTCCTCCATCATGAAGACCGGGTCGTCCGACTCGGGCGGAACCTCCGCGGCGCTCGTCAGGACCACGGCGTCCGAAGGCAGCCGCGCACTCCGCGTCGGGCTGATCGCACGCCAGAGCGTGTAGTTGTCTATCTCCATCAGCGGCCACGGATCCAGGTAGCTGGCGTCCCACGCGACGTTCACCTGGCCGCCCTGGTCGCCGGGCACGTCCCTGACCGAAGCGATCTCGCCCGACGGGTAGCCGAGGTAGCCGTTCCGCTCGATGCGCTGGGCGTAGATGTCCGTGTCCGCACCGCGACCGTCGTGCCAGGCGACAATGCCGCCGCCTTCAGCATCGGTCACTATGGCCGTGGCGATCTGGTCACCCGCCGCCGTTGTGAAGGCTGTTCCGTTGACTCCCCAGAGCGTGCGCCCTGAACCATCGACTCGTTGCCCGTACAGGTCGTAGCCGGCGAGTCCGTCGTCGAGCATGACCACCATAGCCCCGCCGGCGCCATCGCTCGCTATCTCGGGGTGCCGCTGCTGTGTTTCACCGGCGCGCAGGACGACGCCGTCGGTGGCCCAGAGCTTCGCGCCGCTGTAGTCCACGCGCTGAGCATAGACGTCGTTGTCCGTCGCGTACAAGTCCTGCCAGCATATGATGGCTCCGCGCGCGCCATCGGATGTCAGCTCCGGATAGAGCTGGTCGCTGGGGCTATCACAGACCGCAACGCCGTCGGCTGTCCAGTAGTTGTTGCCGTTTGGACCCACTCGCTGCGCGTAGATGTCATCGCTCGAGCCCCTCTGGTCCCGCCACGCGATGATGGCCCCGCCGGCGTTGTCGCTGACGATCCGCGGGAAGGTCTGCCAGGACGGCTGCACGCATATCTCCTCGCCGTTGGTGGTCCACTGCGCCGAGCCGTTCTCGTCGAGCCTCTGAGCGTAGACATCACCGTTGCCGCTCCGTGCGTCATACCAGGAGATGATGACGCCCGATTGACCGTCCGACGCCATGCGCACATCATTTGCGATGAGGCCGGTGGAAACGGCAACGCCACTCGACGTCCAGAGCTCGTTCCCCAGC
>JAUWRQ010000035.1 GCA_030610515.1 Candidatus Eiseniibacteriota bacterium
AAGAACGGGGTCCGGAGCGCCCCCAGGACGGACAGGACGTCGTTCGGGTCCTCGATCGCCGACAGAACGGTCGCGAGTTCGCTGACCTCGCGGCGAACGTAGAAGCGCTTCCCGCCCGCTATCCGGTAGTCGAGACCATACGTGTTGAACGCTTCCTCGTATTGGGCGAGCCCCGTCGTTCTGTGGAAGAGGAGGGCGATGTCGCCGAGTTCCGGCCGGCGCCATTCCTCCGTGCGCCTGTCGAAGACGAGCGGGTGTCCGGTTTCTAGAACGGACGTGATGTACGCCGCGACCGCCGTGGCCTCAGCCTTGCGGATCACGTCGCGGTTGGTCCCCTTCTCGAACGGCGCGGGAGGACGAATGAGTACGACGCCAGGACCGGTGTCGTCCGTTGGGCGGTGCGCCTTGAGGGCCTCGTAGTCCGGCTGGTACGCGTGCTCGCCCTCGGGCGCAACCATGGTGCGTGCGAACGTGTCGTTGACGCCTTCGACGATGTGAGGTCTCGTGCGGAAGTTCTCGGACAGGGAAAGCACTCTGCCGCTGCTGCGGATGAGCTTCTTGGCGAGCTCGTACGTCTCTATGTCGGCCCGTCTGAACCGGTATATCGATTGCTTCGGGTCGCCGACGATGAAGAGCTTGCCGGGCTCGAGCTCCACTTCTCTCCAGTCGTCCGCAAAGGCCCCGTCCTTCTCCGCGAGGAAGAACGCCATCTCGCACTGAAGCGGGTCGGTGTCCTGAAACTCATCGACCAGGATGCGGTCGAACGACCTCTTGAAGTACCGTCTCGAGCTCTTGTCGCTCCTGAGTAGGTCACGCGCGCGGGAGAGAAGGTCCTGGAAATCGAGGATCCCTGCCACGCCCTTCTGCCGCTCGTACTCCTTCAGGAAGCCCTTGAGCCACGTGAGGAGAGCGACGGCGGAGTTGTGGGACGCTCTCGCGCGTAGCGTATCCTGCGATTCGATGAGGAGGTGAGCTCTCTCTCTCAGCTCCTCAATGGCACCGTCTTCCCAGTTCTTCTTGTTCCCGGTGCGCGACGACGGTCCTATCTGTATGCGCGTCAGAGCGAAGGGAACCTTGAGGTCGTCCGGCAGGAGAGCGAGCGATTCGACGGCCTCGGCGAACCGCTCGACAGCCAGAGCCGCGCGGTCGTCGCGAGAGCTGCACGATTCGGCGACCATCGCTCGGAAGGCCTCCGATTCTCGCGCCAGATCCTCGATGAATCCCTCTACGTCCCCGACGTCCACCGGCTCGGGCAGAAACTCGAGTGCGTCCTTCTCGTCGACCAGTTTGACCGCCAGGTCTTGGATGGCCGACAGTCCCATGCCGAGGAAGTGGACCTCAGCCGCCGCCCGCGGGAGTCCACGCGCGAGTTCACCGCGGATCCAGCTGTCCCAAGCGGACTCGAGGAGGACGCCGCGACGCAGCTCGTCAGCGACGGTGAAGTCGGGGTCCACCTCCGCCTCCACGGGACGCTCGCGCAAGAGCCTGGCGCAGAAGCTGTGGATGGTCCCGACGTTCGCGCGATCGATTTCCCTGAACGCCGCTTCCAGGAGCGCCCTCTCTTCTCCCGCGGCCTCAGGGATCGACTGCTCGATCTCAGTTCGGAACCTGACGCGCAGCTCGCCCGCGGCCTTCTCCGTGAACGTGATGGCGACGATGCGGGACACGCTCGTGCCTGCGCGGACGAGTGCAAGGAGTCTGTCGACCAGCACCGACGTCTTGCCTGTGCCGGCGCCCGCCTCCACGAGAGTCGTGAAGTCGAGCCCGCCGTTCCGGCCGCGGGCAAGCTCCCTGTGCTCTCTGTCGGTCGCATGCTCGTGCGCGTTCACTTCATCTCCACCAAGTCACAGATGAAGAACCGAGCCCTCGGGTCTCCGCTCTTCATGACGGCCAGCGCTTGCGCCGCGCTACCACATGCTCGCGCGTAGTCGCAGTAGCCGCACAACGTCTTCTCGGGATAGGGGAAGAACATTCCCGACGAGATCCCGTGGATCAGATGCCTGATGGTCGTCCTGAGGTCGTCCATCCTCTCGTCCAGCAGGCTCGCGGAGAATGCGACCGGGTTGCCTCTACGGCCTCCCGTCACGAACCGGTACTCGGCCTCTTCCGTTCTGACGCCTGGGTGTGTGGGCCTGAGAAGCGAATCCGCCGCAAGCAGATACACGGGAAGCTGTAGGTGTCTGCCTCTGTCCAGGGGCTTCTTGACCCCTTTCCCGCTTCCCGTCTTGTAGTCGATGACCTTCGCCTTCCTCCCGTCGCGGGAGATGTCTATGCGGTCGATCCTCCCGCCAAACTCGATCGCGACACCCTCGCCGGCGTCGAACAGTACGCGCTCCTCCGTCGAGATCTCGCCGTCGTCGCCCCCGTTGCCCGAGCCGCCGAACCGGACCTCGAAATGGGCGGGGAGAAGCCCGGACACGTCCGTGATCTCGTCCCTGAGCCAGACCGAGAGGTTCAAACGAAGCCCGCGGAGCTCCATCGCGCGGGCTCCAGGATATCCGGCGAGGCTCCACCGGTCGGAGTTCGCCGTTCGATCGGCGAGCTTCAGGAGGTCGTCGAGCGCGGACTCGTCGAGGGGAAGCCTGTCACTCGACCGCATGTCGCGCAGAAACCTCTCGAGGATCTCGTGATAGAGGCTCCCGCGGTCGATGGGAGCGAACTCGAGGGCGTCAACCGGCTCCTCCCACGGCTCGATCCCGAGGACCCTCCGCACGTAGAACCGGAATGGACACCGCGCGTACTCCTCGAGCGCTGTCGCAGACACCGCGCGGCTGGGCTCGTGCCCCGTGGGCGTGAAGCCGGAGAGGCCCGACGACGCTTCGAGCGCCTCGTCGGACGAGAGCACGCCGTCGAACTCGGTGAAGTACGGTTTCGACCATCGAGTCAGCTCCATCCTGAGCCGCGGACGAAGAGGTTCGCCTTCGCCCACGAGATAGGCGATCTCCGCGACGTTGCCCGTCGCGATGGCCTCAAGAACGGAGCAACCGTCGAACTCCTCCCTCGTGAGAGCGTGCCGCCGGTCGTTCGGGAAGCGTCGTGAGAGCGGAACGCGTGTGACCGCTCTGCTCTCTTCGAGCTTCGCGTAGTCGTGGCGGACTCCCGTGATCTCGTTGAGGGCGTCGAGAACGAACACCGACGGAACACGTGGCCTCGCCGTCGCGGGATCGAGCCGGGGGTAGGTCAGAATCAGGACGTCGCGAGCGGAACCGACGGCCAGCCTGAAGAGAAGCCGCTCTTCGTCGATACCCGGTCCCCTGAGAGGCAGCTCGCTCCGCGGGTCGGAGCCTCGCTGCGCGTTCAGCCTCTCGCGCTCGAAGTCGAGGAGGATCGGGTCCTGCCGGCGATGAAGAGGAAACTGTTTCTCGACGAGTCCTGGAACGACTGCGACGCTGTATGAGAGCCCTCTGGCCGACATCACACTCAGAACGGACGGACCGCCGGTACCGAATCTCGAGCCTGGCGGCGATGGAGCGTCGACGTACTCGTGCAGCAGCTCGACGAAGTAGCCGAAAGGCACGCGTCCGGCGAGTGACGAAACACCGCGCATCTTGTCCGCGGCGGCCAGCACCTCGTCCCGCTCCCGGCCCGGCCGCGTGACATCCAGGAACACCGACGCCACGGTGTCGAGATACGCCTCGATCGTGGACGTGCCGGACAAGCCGGAGAGAGGCTCGAGCAGGCGTTTCAGAAGCGCGTACAGACACGTCGAGGGTTCTTTGAGGCGCGCGTGGGCTTGAGCGAACGAGTCGTTCGCGTCACCGCGGGCGAGACGCCCGGCGAACTCGCCGGTCTTCGCCAGCCACGCGGCGGCTCCGGCCGTCACACCGGCCAGAGCGGAGATCGCGTTCCAGTCGCTCACAGGCGGGTACGCCGTGCCTCCGCCGTACGCGGCGGGGTCGAGGTCGGACACGCAGAGGAACTCGATTAGATCGGCTCGTGCGAAGTCCGAGCGGACGGCCTGCGCCAGCTTGAGGAGAGATATCCCGCTCCTCGTACGCGACAGACGGGAGGGGGTCTCGAGGAATGTCCTTCTCTCTGAGGCGAGCCGTCTGTCCTGGAGCCCGGGGTCGCACAGCCTGTCGAGCTCGCTTGCCAACACGTCTGCGTAGACCTCGGGAGCCCTCACGATCACGGCCACGTCCTGAAGCGCGGTGTCCTGAGCCTCGACGACCCTCCTCACGGCTCTGACGGCCTCGCGCGCCTCCCGTGCCTCACCCGGCGCAGAGAGGACGATGGTCTCGGGCGGCCGCTGGATCGCCCGAGGCTCGGGTTCGTGGTCGCGCCTCTCGAATCCGATCGACAGAAACCACTCGAGGGTCGGGCGAGCGTACGAGCACGCGGGCACGTCGACGCAGGGGAAGAACACCGTGGCGCCGCCGTCGCCGATGCGCGCCTCGAGCAGACGCTTCTGGAGGGCGTTCAGGTCGTAGAACCCGTACACGATGAGGTCGTCCAGATCCCGCGCGCCACCGGATCCGAGCGCTTCGGCCGCGAACCTCATGACGTCCGATTCGTCGGCGAACCTGCTTTCCGACAGGAAGTCCTCGTACGCGGACCAGATGCGGGCGACCTCGGCGTGCTTGCCTCTCTTGGAGCCTCCGGTGAGTCCGGCGGACCGAGCGGCGGAAAGGTAGGACTTCGGCGTGTACGACGCCTCCTTGAGGTCGCGAACGGCCCCGAGGATGACCTTGGCGAGTCCCGGCCGGTCGGCGACCTTGGCGAAGTGCCCTCCGCGCGCGGTCCCGTCCTCCAGCAGTCGGCGGACGACGACGGCGTCTCCTCGCGGGGGGAGAAGCGAGCGGGCCTCGGGAAGCGGCGCGGTCGCTGCCGCGAGCGCGAGGTCCCTCAAGGTCAGGAACCGGACGTTCAGATGGCCGCCGGCTCGTCCGGCCAGCAGCTTCGATAGACGGGAGCCCAGGAAGTTCGTGGGCACAACAACGGAGACAGGGCCGAGCGGGTCCGACCCGATCGCCCCTGTCACGTGCCCGAGGAACGCGTCCTCGAGCACAGGATGGAAGTCACCTGTGAAGAGCGTACGTGCGGCGGGAGCCGCCGCGGCCTCTTTCGTCATCGCAGACTAACCGCCGTCCAGCATCACTCCGTCTTTGTCGATGAACCACTGGTCGGGCTTCGTGAGGTAGGCAAGCATGTCCTCGAGAAGGCCCAGATGCCGCTGCTCTTCCTTGTAGAGGACCTCGAACAGGCGGCGGGCCTCGTCGCTCTCGCAATCCGACGCGTACTGGAAGTAGAGCGCCGAGATCTTCTTCTCGAGACCGATGGCCTTCTCGTATGCCTCGGCCGGGTCCATTCTTTCTTCACCGGCGCCCTCGATGGCCGTTCCGTAGATCGTCTTGAGCGTGGAGTGGAGGTCGGCCATGGTGGGGGAGTCGGCACCCGGGAGAGCCGCGTCGCCATCGAGGTGTTTCCCGAGCGCCCGGATGATCTCAATGTGTCGCATCTCCTCCCTCGAGAGGAGTTCGAACGCGGCCCGCGCGAGCTTGTGATTCGTCTGCTTCTTGGCGAGATCGTAGAAGCCGCTGCCGTCGCTCTCTGTCTTGAGTGCGAACTCGACGCGTTCACGGTCGGTCATCTGCTCAGGCATGGCGCCTCCCGTAGTGGACTCGTGCGTATGCCCCGAGGCCGGTCTCGAGTCCCGGGCCTCGCGGCGGAGGGGTATGGTTCGTCACCTGAGCCATGATACGCGACGAGCGGACCTCAGGCAAGCCCGGGAGGGATGCGCCGCGAGCGGATCTCAGGCAAGCCCTCGCCGGGAAGGTCGGGGGAACGCTTCCGGAATCGCTTGTGTGGACTTCCGGGTGCGGTTAGATTCCCCGCTGGTGCCGGCGGCAGGCCCGAATCCGACAGGACGAGGGCACCAGAGATCGGCGTTACAGGCGGGCAGTGACAGAGAGGTCAGGTATGCGTGCGTCCGTGGACGAAGCGGCTTGCACGGGTTGCGGTCTGTGCACCGACGTCTGCCCGGGTGTGTTTGTGATGGACGGCGACGTCGCGAGAGCCAAGATGAGCGAGCTTCCGGAGACCCTCGAGGGCTGCGCAGAAGACGCGGCCGACGGTTGCCCAAGTGAGGTCATCACGGTCGAATAGCGCCCGGCGAGTTCCGCGCAAAGGGCCACGGTCACCGCGACCGGGGCCCTTTCTTCTTTTGGGGCAGCTTCGCGGCCCACGTGATGTCGCCCTGCGACGCGGCCGCGGGACAGCTCGCGGCCACGACGCACCTCTCGCACTCTGGCTTCTTCGCCGCGCACGTTACCCTGCCGTGCCACGTCCTCATGAGTGAGAAGCTGGACCAGTGTCTCTTCGGAAGCAGTTCCATGAGGGCGAACTCGATCTTCACGGGGTCGAGTTCTCCCGTGAGTCCCATCTGTCTCGAGAGGCGTATGAAGTGCGTGTCGACGATTATCCCCTGTCCGTCGAACGCGTGAGCGATGAGGACGTTCGCGCTCTTTCTGCCGATGCCGCGAAGGGACGTGAGCTCCTCGAGCGTCGAGGGCACTTTTCCTCCGAACCTCTCCAGGATGTCCTCGGCGCTCTCGTTGATGGCCTTGGCCTTGTTGCGGAAGAAGCCTGCCGAGTGGACCTCCTTCTCGAGCGTCCCGAGCGGGGCGGCCGCCCAGTCGGCGACACTCTTGTACTTCCGGAACAACACGGCGGTGACCTCGTTGACCCTGAGATCAGTGCACTGCGCCGAGAGGATGGTGGCGACGAGCAGTTCGTGAGGAGTGGAGAAGACGAGAGGGATGCGCGCGTCGGGGTACGCTTTGACTAGCGCCCTGCAGATCTTGAGGGTCCTCGCCCGGAGAGTCCGGTAGTCCTCTCCGAGAGGGCTGCGGAAGTCCTTCGAGTCCGAGGTCCATGTCTTGCGTGCCATCGCGTTGTGGTCATCCCGCCGGCGTGGGCCGAGCCGGCACCCTCACCCCGGCGCTCAGACAGTGCGCCGCCGGCGCTGCGCGCCGACGTACGCAACTCGCGGCGGGGTGAGGGTGCCACCCCGACCCCGCAGGCTGGCGTCTCCCTACGCGGTGACGGACGCCCGGCCCAGCTCGAAGGCCTTCAGGTTCACTTCCACGGTCTTGGGGGGCACGCGCCTCTCGATGGCGGCCTTCCACTCCGCCTCGGTGAACGGAAGGAAGCTCGAGAACGCGCCGAGCATGACGGTGTTGACCGCCCGGATGTCGCCGGCCTCCTTCGCCAGAGAGAGCGCGTCGATCGCGTGCCGTCCGGGGATGCGGGCTTCGAGTTCAGCGTCCACGTCCTCCGGATACTCATCCAGACCGCTCGGCGTGATTTCTTGGGTGTTCACGACGAGCTCGCCGTTCGCGGTCAGCGAGTGCAGCCAGCGGAGCGCCTCGAGTTTCTCGAAGGAGACCAGGAGGTCCGCCTCTCCGTCGGCGATGACGGGGGAGTGAACCTCGGGGCCGAACCGCACGTGGCTCACGACGGACCCGCCGCGTTGGGCCATCCCGTGGACCTCGCTCTTCTTGACGTCCATTCCCTTCCGGAGCGCGACCTCCGAGAGGATCTCGCTCGCCAGGAGGATGCCCTGTCCGCCCACGCCGCAGATGAACACGTTGGTCACCCTGTCAGACATCTCGAACGTCCTCCTCACGTGTCAGCCCTCGGGCACCGAGATCGCTCCGGTCGGGCAGACCTGCGCGCACATGGAACAGGCCTCGCCGACGCAGAAGAGCGGGTCTATCCTCGCCTTCCCGTCCTTGTCCTTGCCGATGGCAGGGCACCCGAGCCTCAGACACAGGTTGCAGGCGTTGCACTTCTCGGGATTGACTTCGAATGGCGTGCCCCAGTTCTTCCGATTCT
>JAUWRQ010000005.1 GCA_030610515.1 Candidatus Eiseniibacteriota bacterium
GGGCATGGGTGGCGCAGGCGTCACGCTCGCGGACGACGGCTCCGCGCTCTTCCGGAACCCGGCCGGACTCACGCAGGTCGCGGGACACCGTTTCAGCGTGTCGCACGTCGAGTGGCTGTCGGACGCCACCTACCAGTACGCCGCGTACGCCGCGCCGTTCGGCGAGAAGGCCGCGGTCGGTGTGGCGATCGAGCAGGGCTCCGTCGATTGGGACAATGTGGGCGACGGCATGTTCGACGCGGGTGATTTCGCGGGCGTGGTCGGGTACGCGCGACGTCTCAAGCCGAACCTAGGGGTGGGGGGAAGCCTGCGGCACATCGCAAGCACCCTCGGGCCCCATTCCGCCTCCACCTACGCCGTCGATCTCGGAGCCGTCTACCGCATGGCGGACGACGTGGTCCTGGGAGCGGCCGTCCGGAACATCGGCCCCGGACTCAAGTTCCGCGAGGAGGGTGATCCTCTGCCGACCACGCTGGCCGTCGGTGGGTCGTACGCGTGGAACGACGTGACGCTCGCGCTCGACGTCGAGAAGCAGAACGACCTCGACGCGTCCGCGCGGTTCGGCGCGGAGTACGCGCCCGTGCGCTACATCGCTCTCCGGGGCGGGTACGTGGCGGGCGGCGAATCGGCGCTGGGGGGGCTCACGGGCGGATTCGGTGTGAGATGGGACGACAGCTGGGCGCTGGACTACGCATACCGTCCGTCCGAGCTCGGCGGCACGCACCAGGTCGCGCTCTCCGCCGGATTCGGCGACGCCGTCGCTCTGTCCGCGATGGCCGCGGACGACGCCATCCTCCGTACGAGGCTTCCGAGATCGAACCTGGCGGTCTTGACCGAGCTCGCCGGCGAGGTCGTGCAGGAGGCGGTCGGGCGCATGCGGCTCCCGGAGGGTTCGGAGATCCGCATCAACCAGGGAGAGCAGCACGACGCCAGCTGGCTCATTCATTCCGTGCTTCTGGAGGAGCTGACCGACCGCGGGCACGTCGTGATGGCAAGCGGGAGCGCGGCCACGGAGGAGGACCGCCCCCGCTACGAGATCTGGTACAGGATCGTGACGTGCCAGACAAGCATCCCGCGCGCGTGGCGCGAGTGGGTGATAGGCTCCCGCAAGGTCGAGCGTAAGACGCAGTGCGACATCCACCTCAGGCTTTCCGACGAGAGTTCGGCCGTCGTTTGGGCGGGGAACGTGAAACGTGAGCGCCGCGAGATCATCCCGGGCGACAGGCTCAAGGAGCTCTCGACGCCCGGACAGCCATTCGCTTCGCCCGAGTTCGAGGCCGGAGGATGGGACAAGGTGCTCGAGCCGGTCGTCGTCGCCGGAATCGTGGGCGGCCTCATCTACCTGTTCTACACAAGCAGGTCGACCGAATAGCGGAGTCGACCGTACGGCCGGAGGTCGAGAAACGTGTCCAACAGCAACACTCGGAACGTGGCCGCGGCGGTGCTTGCGTCCGCGTGCATCCTGACCCTTTCGAGCTGCTCGCTGATGCCGCAGTTCGAGGATCTGACCATCCAGGAGACCTACGACGTGGGTTCGCAGGCCGCAGCCCGCGGAGACCACTTCGTGGCCACAGAGGCATTCCGCAGCATAACGCTCACGTCACCGATGCACGAGCTGGCGGACGACGCGCTCCTCGGGCTGGCCGACACCTATCGGTCCGTGGGTGACCACGCGTCCGCCGAGGAGGCGTACTGGAACCTCCTCGCCGACTACCCGCGCTCGTCACTTGTGCCGGAGGTTCAGTACAAGCTGGGGCTCTGCTACTACGAGCAGTCCCTGCCCGCCGCGC
This sequence comes from Candidatus Eiseniibacteriota bacterium, assembly GCA_030610515.1. Lineage (GTDB taxonomy): Bacteria > Joyebacterota > Joyebacteria > Joyebacterales > Joyebacteraceae > WJLY01. The sequence goes on from JAUWRQ010000005.1 coordinate 1,791, forward strand.
TCGACCAGCAGATGACGAGACGGGCCATCGAGCAGTTCGAGTTCTTCGAGGCGGAGCATCCGGAGAGCCCGTTCGTCCCTGACGCCAGAGCCGGGATTGCCGAGCTCAGGGCGCGGCTGGCCCAGAAGGATTACGACAACGCCATGCTCTACGTGTCCCTGGGCAGTCCCGACGCGGCGCGCGTCTATCTGACGGCCGTCTTCGAGGACTATGGCGACACGGTTTGGGGACGGCGTTCTCTCCTCGAGCTGGCCCGCATCTTCTGCGCGGAGGGGTCGCTGGCCCAGGCGTCCGAGGCGTACTCCCGTCTCTTGGACAAGTACCCGGGGACGGAGGAAGCCGCTGCCGCTGCGATCGAGGCGGAGAGCTGCGGTCGGTAGACACCGTGGAGGCTGTCCTTGGCGACCGGTCTCATGGGGGGCACGTTCGACCCGATCCATCTGGCCCATCTCGTCGTGGCGGAGGCCGCGCTCGAGGATCTCGCTCTCGAGCGTCTTGTCTTCATGCCGTCGGGAGGGCCTCCGCACAAGCCGGGTCGTCACGTGTCTGCGATCGAGGACCGGCTCACGATGATCAGACTCGCCGTGGCCGACAATCCGAGGCTGGAGGTTTCCGATCTGGAGGCGAGAAGACCTCTGCCCTCGTACACGGTCGACACGATCCGGGAGTTCCGGCGCTCTCTTGGAGAAGACGAGGAGCTCTTTTTCATCATGGGCGCAGACAGCCTGACCCAGTTCTTAACGTGGAAGGACCCTCTGGATCTCCTTTCGTCCTGCGAGTTCGCGGTCTTCCCGCGGCCCGGCGTGCGCACGGACGATGCCGACCCCCGGATCCTCGCGAAGGCCCGGCTCCTCGACGCCCCGATGCTCGACATATCCTCGAGCGACATCCGTGGGCGCGTCCGCTCGGGCAGAACGATCCGCTACCTGGTGCCTCCGGAAGTATCCGCCTACATAAGCGAGAAGAAGCTCTACTCATGACGCCGCGCAAGGGTCTGGGCCCGGACGCGCCGACGCTCTGCCTGATCGACGGCACGGCACTGGCCTTCAGGTCACACTACGCCTTCATTCGGCGACCGCTCACGAACTCCTCCGGAGCGAACGTGAGCGCCGTCTACGGGTTTGCCGACAAGGTCCTTCAGCTTCTCGACGAGCTCGATCCCGACTACGTCGCCGTCGCGTTCGACACGGCCGAGCCCACCTTCCGGCACGAGGCCTACGAGGAGTACAAGGCGACACGGGAGGAACCCCCGGACGATCTGATCGCGCAGTTCCCCGCGTTCGGCGAGTTCGTGCAGCTCATGGGAGTCCGTGCGCTCGAGCTCCCGGGGTACGAGGCGGACGACGTCATCGGCACGCTCGCAGTGCAGGCGCGGAAGATCGGCGTGCGGACGGTGATCGCGTCGGGCGACAAGGACTTCTTCCAGCTTGTGGGCGACGGCATCACCGTGCTCGAGCCGTACAAGTAGATCGAGTACGGCCCCGCGGAGGTCGTGGAGAAATTCGGGGCACCGCCCGAGAAAGTGATAGAAGTCATGGGGCTCAGGGGGGACGCGTCCGACAACGTCCCCGGCGTTCCGGGAATAGGGAAGAAGACGGCGCTCGACCTCATCTCGAAGTACGGGACGGTGGAGGGGGTCCTCGGGCACGTCGACGAAATATCGGGCGCCAGACGGCGGGAGAACCTGACCGAGTTCGCGGACAGCGCGCGGAAGAGCCGCGAGCTGGTGACGATCGACGTGTCGGCGCCGGTCGCCGTCGGTGTCGAGGATCTGGTGCGCGGTCCCGTCGACGTGGAGGGCGTGGCCGAGTTCCTCCGGGAGTGGGAGCTTCCGTCGCTTCTCGATCGAGTGATTCCCTCAGGTGGAGCGGAGCGGGCCGCCTGCGAGCTCGTTGCGACGAAGAAGGCGCTCCGGGCTCTCGTCGCTCAACTCGCGTCGTCCGGGGGATTCGTCATCGACCTCGAGACGACGTCGCTCGACCCGCTCGTCGCGGACATCGTCGGTGTGGCGCTCGCGTACGAGGAGGAGCTCGCCTACTACGTTCCGGTTGGCCACGCGAGCGGGAAGGGGCTTCCGAGGGACCATGTGCTCGGGGAACTCAAGCCTCTCCTCGAGAACGACGGGGTCCCGAAGATAGGCCAGAACCAGAAGTACGATTACGAGGTCCTGCTGCGCCACGGCATCACGATGTCGCCGCTCTCGTTCGACACGATGCTCGCGTCGTACCTGCTGGATCCCGGCCGAAGGCAGCATGGACTCTCGACGCTTGCGCTCTCGTATCTCAACCGCAAGATGGTTCCGATAGAAGATCTGATCGGCAAGGGCGGCAAGCAGATCACGTTTGCCGAGGTGTCGGTCGACCTGGCATCCGACTACGCGTGCGCGGACGCCGAGGTGACGCTCAAGCTGGCGAACATCCTCCGTCCGGCCGTCGAGGCGGCCGGTCTGGGTGGTCTGCTGCGCGATCTCGAACAGGCGCTCGTGCCGGTGCTCGCGGGAATGGAGCTCAAGGGCGTGGCACTCGACGCGCGCGTGCTTTCCGAACTCGCAAGCGAGTTCGGAGCCGAGATCGACGAGCTGCGGGAGAGGATCTGCGATCTCGTCGGCACAGAGTTCAACCTGGACTCGCCGAAGCAGGTCGGGGAGGTTCTGTTCGAGCGGTTGAAGCTCCCGAAGGGCAGAAGAACGAAGACGGGCTACTCGACCGATGAGCGCGTACTCGAGCGTCTGCGGGACACGCACGAGGTGCCCGGGTTACTGCTTTCGTATCGCAAGCTCATGAAGCTCAAGGCGGGCTACCTGGACGTTCTGCCGAAGCTCGTGCATCCCTTGACTGGACGCGTTCACACGTCGTTCAACCAGGCTGCGGTGGCCACGGGCAGGCTCTCGAGCAGCAGTCCGAACCTCCAGAACATACCGATGCGGACGAAGCTCGGGCGACGCATCCGGGAGGCGTTCGTGGCCGACCCGGGACGCGTGCTCCTGTCCGCAGACTACTCGCAGATCGAGCTCAGGATCATGGCGCACCTCTCGCGCGATCCAGGTCTCATCGAGGCCTTCGAACAGGAGGTCGACTTCCACCGCTCGACGGCGGCGCTCATCTTCGGACGGGACGAGAACGAGGTCACGTCGGAGGAGCGTGACTGGGCGAAGACCGTCAACTTCGGGATCATGTACGGCATGAGCCAGTACGGCCTCTCCCGGCAGCTCGGGATATCGAACGCGGAGGCCGAGGAGTTCATAGAGCGCTACTTCGACACGTATCCGGGCGTACGGGAGTACACGAGGAGCACCATAGCGCATGCTGAGGACACGGGCTACGTCGAGACGATGCTCGGTAGGAGGCGGCCCATCAAGGGTCTGTCTTCCGACAACTCGATGACGCGCGCCCTCGCCGAGCGGGCCGCCGTCAACACGCCCATCCAGGGGAGCGCCGCCGACCTCATGAAGGCGGCCATGCTGGGTGTCGACGCTAGAGTCCGGCGAGACGCGCTGCCCTGTGACATGGTCCTCCAGGTGCACGACGAACTCGTGTTCGAGGTGGACGAGAGTGCGGTCGCCGACGTTCGGGAGGCCGTTCGCGAGGAGATGGAACGTCCTCGGGGGTTCGAACTCGCGGTTCCCATCGTCGTGAACTTGGGCGAGGGCGCGAACTGGCTGGAGGCGCACTAGCCGAGGTTGCGCTCCCCGTGTGGTCCGGAGGTTGCGCGCCGGGTGGGGCGCCGTGGTTGCGTGGGAGGTTCTTCACCGTGTACCGGATCGGACTCACGGGCGGCACAGCGGCAGGGAAGAGCGCGGCGGCCTCGATCCTGCGGGAGCTCGGCGCGCACCTCGTCACGGCGGACGAGATCGCCCGCGAGCAAGTTCTCCCTGGAAGCCCGGTGCTCGAGGCGCTCGTCCGCGAGTTCGGGCGCGGGATTCTCGAGGATGACGGGACGCTCGACAGACGTCGCCTCGGAGCGATGGTGTTCGCGGACCGGTCGAAGCTCGAGAGGCTGAACGCCATCACGCACCCTCCGCTCGTCGGCGCGATACTCGAGCGTGTGGAGGAATCCGAGCGGCGCGATCCCGCCGGCGTGGTCGTCGTCGATGCGGCACTGCTCCCGGACTGGGACATCGCGGACGTTTTCGACGTCGTCGTGTCAATCTGCGCTCCCGCCGACGTCAGGGTCGCGAGGCTCGCGGCCGACGGGCTCTCCGAGGGCGCGGCGCGCTCGAGGGTCGGCTCACAGATGTCGGACGAGGCATACGCCGGGGTCGCGGACGTGGTCATTGAGCACGACGGATCGATGGAGGAGCTTCGGGCGAAGATCTCCGAGCTTTGGAGCCGGGTGAATAGGGTCCCGGGAAAGGGGCAATCATGAACGATCAGACGAAGGTGCTCGAGGCGATGGTCAGCAGGTTGTCTGAACTCGAGGACTATCTTTGACGTAGCCGGGAAGAGGAAGCGACAGAAGGAGCTTGCGGAAGTCACGTCGGCGGCGGACTTCTGGCGGGACGGCGGGCGCGCTAGGAGCGTGATGGACGAGCTTCGCTCGCTCAAGGTCTGGCTCGACCCCTTGGGCGCGCTTCGCGCCGACTGCGGGGACCTCGCGGTGCTCATAGAACTCGCCGAGGAAGAGGGTGGGGAGGCGGCGGCGGAGGCGGAAGCACAGCTTGAGACGTTCGAGTCGAAGCTCCGTGACCTCGAGCTTCGCAAGATGCTCTCGGGCAAGGACGACGACAGGAACGCCATCGTGGCGATTCACCCGGGGGCGGGCGGAACCGACTCCGCCGACTGGGCGGGGATGCTCATCCGTATGTATCTCGCGTGGGCCGACCGCCGCGGATACGAGGTCGAGATGATGGACCATCAGCCCGGTGACGAGGCCGGCGTCAAGAGCGCGACTTTCCTGGTCAAGGGGCCGTACGCGTTCGGTCATCTTCGTGCGGAAGTGGGCGTGCACCGGTTGGTTCGGCTCTCGCCCTTCGACGCGGCTCATCGCAGGCACACTTCGTTCGCCTCGGTCGCGGCGTATCCGGAGGTCGACGACGCCTCGGAGGTCGAGATACGCGACGCGGACATCAAGCTCGAGTTTTTCCGCGCGAGCGGCCCCGGCGGCCAGCACGTCAACAAGAGCTCGACCGCGGTCAGGATCAAGCACATACCCACCGGCATCGCCGTGAGTTGCCAGAACGAGCGGTCCCAGTTCCGGAACCGCGAGAACGCGATGAAGGTCTTGAGGGCCCGCCTCTACGCTATCCGGGAGGAGGAGCTGCGGAAGAAGCAGCAGGAGGCGCAGGGTGAGAAGATGGAGATCGCGTGGGGCAGCCAGATCCGCTCCTACGTCCTCCACCCCTACAGGATGGTCAAGGACGTGAGGACGTCCGTCGAGCGATCGGACGTCGACCGTGTTCTCGACGGGGACATAGACGAATTCATCGAAGCCTACCTCAAGAGGACCGGGTAGGCCGTGGAATGGGCGCGACGTGGGGAAAGGCAGCGAGCCTCCACGCTTGCGCGATCGCGGGGCGCACGTCGCCACGCATTCTTGACTGATCGCCCACAGATGCTATAACCGTAGCGGTGGTTCCGGCAGCGGGCGCCTCCGGCGCCCCGGGAGGGAGTCTTGGAGAAGGCTGAGAGCACGGTCGCCTCCGACATGCGTGAGCACCTGAGGCTCCTGCGTGAGCGGGGAGTCGACCCGTATCCCAGAACGTTCGATCGGACGCACCTGTCCTCGCAGCTCGTGGACCTCTTCGAGGAGCTCGAGGGCGAAGAGGTCACGGTCGCCGGGCGTCTCATGGCGGTCCGGGGACACGGCAAGGCGGGTTTCGCGGACCTGCACGATTCGGACGGGAGGGTCCAGGTCTACGTCCGGAAGGACGAGGTCGGCGATGACGCGTTCGAGCTCTGGAAACTCGTTGACGTCGGGGACATCGTCGGTGTGCGCGGTGAGGTGATGAAGACGAGGACCGGCGAGGTCAGCGTGAAGGCCAGGGAACTCACCGTCCTCGCGAAAGCGCTCCTCCCGCTTCCGGAGAAGTGGCACGGGCTCAAGGACCAGGAGCAGAGGTACAGGCAGCGGTACCTCGACATCGTCGCGAACGCCGACTCGCGCGAGGTGTTCAGGAAGCGAAGCCGGATCCTCTCCGTCGCGCGCGAGTTCCTCGAGGAGCGTGGGTTCATCGAGGTCGAGACCCCCGTGCTCCAACCGGTCTACGGAGGCGCCTTCGCGCGCCCCTTCGTCACGCATCACCACTCGCTCGGCCTCGATCTCTATCTCAGGATCGCCGACGAGCTTTACCTCAAGCGTCTGATCGTTGGAGGATTCGAGCGCGTCTTTGAGATCGGGAAGGATTTTCGGAACGAGGGAATGGACAGAACCCACAGTCCCGAGTTCACGCAGCTCGAGCTCTACCAGGCCTACGCCGACTACAACGACATGATGGCTCTGACCGAGGAACTGGTCGGCCGCATGGCGGACGAGATCTGCGGGGGCAGGGTGATCTCCTGGCAGGGACGCGAGTTCGATCTGACTCCTCCCTGGAGGCGTCTGCGCGTGGCGGACGCCGTGAAGGGCGCCATCGGCGTCGACGCCGGCTCCGATCTCGAGACGCTCAAGGCTGCGGCCCTGGCTTCAGGCGTGGAGCTCCCGGAGCCTCTCTCTCGCGGGCGCCTCATCGAGGAGGTCCTCGACTCGCTCGTGGAACCGGGACTCATGGAGCCCACGTTCCTCATCGACTACCCGCTCGAGGTGTCGCCACTGGCGAAGGGCACCCCGGACGATCCCGACACGGTCGAGCGGTTCGAGGTGTTCATCGCCGGACTCGAGCTGGGCAACTCGTTCAGCGAGCTGAACGATCCCGACGAACAGAGGTCTCGTTTCGAATACCAGGTTGAGCAGCGGGAGGACGGGGACGCCGAGGCGCACGGCATGGACGACGACTTCCTTCGAGCTCTCGAGCACGGCATGCCGCCGACCGGCGGTCTCGGGATCGGACTGGACAGACTCGTGATGCTCCTGACCGACCGGCGGAATATCCGGGACGTCATTCTCTTTCCTCCGATGCGACCTGAAGGGTAGCACCGCCGGCCACGCGGGCCGCGAGTGAGCCTCGGCGTGGCGCGGGCAGTGCTCGGAGCGGGAGATGAGACCGTGTCGTTCGAGTGGTTCGTTGCGCTGCGCTACTTGAGGGCGAAGCGCAAGACGAGGTTCATCTCCATAATCACGTTCATCTCCGTGGCCGGAGTGGCCGTCGGCGTCATGGCGCTCGTCGTCATCCTGGCTGTGATGAACGGCTTCGAGGAGGAGATTCACAGCAGGATCATCGGGATCAACGCCCACGTCATCCTGCTGCGCTTCGGAAACGAGCCGATCACGGGATACGACGCCCTCGCCGACGAGATCGAGGAGCACCCCGACGTCGTGGCGGCCGCTCCGTTCACCTACACGAAGGCGGTTCTTCAGGGATACGGTGGCTCGGACGGCGCGGTTGTGCGCGGCATCGACCTTGCGCGCGAGTCGCGCGTTACCGAGATCCTCTCGAACATCAATCCTCCACTCGAGGATCTCGAGACGGAGCCGGGTGGACTCCCCAAGATCATCGTGGGCGACGAGCTGGCCAAGCGGCTTCGCATGTCGCTGGGTGACACCATCGTCGTCGCATCGCCCTTCGACCGCGTCCTGACGCCGATGGGGTTCATGCCGACGATCGGCAGGTTCGAACTCGCGAGCCTCTTCAGCTCCGGCATGTACGAGTACGACCAGTCGCTCGTCTACGTCGACCTCGAGGAGTCGCAGTCGTTCTTCGGCTTGGGGGACGGCGTCATCGGCATCGCGGTCAAGATCACAAGCCCCTACGACGCGCCCCTCACCGCGGCCAGCATCGTGGAGTCGGTCGGCGGCTTTCCGTACAGGACGAACAACTGGATCGAGCTTAACCGAAACCTCTTCACGTGGATGAAGACCGAGAAGAGAGTCATGTTCTGGATACTGTCGCTCATCATCATGGTGGCCGCCTTCAACATCGCGAGCACGCTCATCATGGTCGTGATGGAGAAGATGAAGGACATAGGTATCATGAAATCGATGGGCGCCACCGCGCAGTCGATCCTCCGGATATTCGTGTTCGAGGGACTGGTGATCGGCGTCGCCGGCACGATCATCGGGAGCGTCGCCGGCTACGTTCTGGCAGTGCTCTTGGACAGGTACCAGTTCGTGAGCCTGCCGGGCGACGTCTATCCGATCGAAACGCTACCGGTGGCCATGCACGGTCTGGACTTCGTCTTCGTGGCGGCGGCGGCGGTGGCGATCAGTTTCGCCGCGGCCTTCTATCCGTCCTGGAAGGCCGCCCGGCTGGAGCCGGTGGAAGCGATCAGACGAGAGTAGAAGCATAGGGGATTCCGCATGTCAATGCTCCGGCTCGCGGGAGTGACAAAGAGCTTCCAGACCGGACCCGAGAGGCTGGACGTCCTCCGGGGCATCGACCTCGCCGTGGAGAAGGGCGAGATCGTGGCCATCGTGGGACCATCCGGCGTCGGCAAGAGCACGCTCCTTCACATCATGGGTGCGCTCGACACGCCGACCGCGGGGAGCGTCCGCCTGGACGGCACCGACGTCTTCGCGATGTCCGACGCCGACAGGGCCGTCTTCCGGAACCGGACCGTCGGGTTCGTGTTCCAGTTCCATCATCTCATGCGCGAGCTCACGGCGCTCGAGAACGTCATGATGCCGCTCCTGATCGCGGGGACGGACCGTGAGGAGGCGGCCGAGCGCGCGGAGGGACTCCTCCTTGAGGTGCGCCTGGGCGAGCGGCTCCACCACCGGCCCGGCGAGTTGTCGGGCGGCGAGGAGCAGCGGGCGGCGGTCGCCAGGGCTCTCGCGGCGAAACCCCTGCTCGTGCTCGCCGACGAACCGTCGGGGAACCTTGACAGGGCGTCCGGCGAGGAGCTTCACGATCTCATCTGGCGCCTGCGCGAGTCCATGGGTCAGACCTTCGTCATCGTCACACACAACCAGGCGCTCTGGGAGCGGGCGGATCGTGTGATCTCGCTGCTCGAGGGGCGCGTGGCGGAGCAGGAGGTTGGGACGGCGTGATCTGTGCCGAGTGCGGAGAGAGGCCCGCGACCGTTCGGTACACCGAGATGGTCGACGGGAAGCTCAGCACGTGGGAACTCTGTGAGGAGTGCGCGAGGAAGCGCGGCGTCGGCACGGGTCTCTCGTCCGTGGCCGGGCCGCTCGTCAACATCCTGATGGGGCTCCTGGAGGAGACGGTCGCCGCCGACCGGGACCTCGAGACGTCCGGACCGACGTGTCCTCAGTGCGGGCTCTCGTACGAGGACTTCCGGCGGAGCGGCCGACTGGGGTGCGGCGTCTGCTACGAGTCGTTCGCCGAAGAGCTCGAGCCGCTCCTCAGGCGCGTGCACGGAAGCACGGAGCACGTGGGGAGATTCCCGCAGGAGGTCTCGGACGAGGTCGCCTCAAGGCACGAGCTCCGGCGCATGAGGACCGAGCTCGAAGCCGCGGTCCGCAAGGAGGACTACGAGAGGGCGGCGGAGCTTCGCGACCTCATCCGCGCGAGGGAGAGATCGTCGTCGGGCAGTGACCCTGGAGCGGACGGAGCGTCGGAGGAGTCGGAGCCGAGAGAGGACGTGGGGAAGACCGATGTGGACGTTTGAGACGATGATGAGCGCGCCGGCCGGGTGGCTCGATGCGTCGGGACCGAGGTCCGACGTCATACTCTCGACTCGCGTTCGCCTCGCGCGCAA
>JAUWRQ010000251.1 GCA_030610515.1 Candidatus Eiseniibacteriota bacterium
CAACTCTCGATGGCGACTCCGGACCCAACGATCGAGACGCTCGCGTCCCGTGCGGCGGTCTCCCGGGACAGCGCCCTCAGGACCACCTCCGGACCAACGCCCGCCGGGTCGCCCATCGTCACGACGAGCCTGGGCGCGGCCCGCCCCTCTCCTGGCACGTCTCTTCTCCCGTAGGAAGCCTTTAGGAGACCCGGCGTTCCTCCACGACCTCGTAGAGAGACCGGGCTCTCTCCTTGCTCACGTTGCCCTTCGGTACCTCGACGACCTTCACGCGGAGGAATCTGTCTCGGAGGTTGACCGAGATCTCGTCGCCAACGCGCACGGCGGTCCCGGCCTTCGCGCTGCGTCCCGCCATTTCGACGCGACCGGCGTCACACGCCCACTTGGCGACGCTGCGCTGCTTGATGATGCGCGAGAGCTTCAGGTATTGGTCGAGTCTCATTGTGTCATCCGCCCGGGTCATTGAGTTCCGGTGCGGATATCTATGAATATCTCCTCGGACAGCCTATTCATGAGGTCCGCGTACGCCTCTTCGGCTTTCAGTCCGTAGATGTAGTCGCGAAGATCCTCCCGCACTTCATCGAGGCTCGCGATCCTGCCCTCCTCGTGCTCAAGCAGTTTGATCACGTAGTAGCCGTTGCCTCCGGCGACGACCTGGGCCAGCTCACCTTCGGCCAGACCGTCGACCGCCTCCATCATGAAGGGCGCCATGTCGCTTGGGCGCAACCACCCGAGAAGCCCGCCGTTGGTCCGGGACACCTCGTCGTCAGAGTGCTCCTGCGCGAGCGCCTCGAAGTCCCCTCCATCCACGGCCACCTGTCTCAGACTCTCCGCCAGCCCTCGCGCGAGCTCGTCCTCCGGAGCTCCCGGGACGACCCGGGCCAGAACGTGCCTGGCGTGCACTTCGTCTTCAGCGGCGTCAACGACCTGGATGATGTGGAAGCCGAACCGCGTGGGGACGATGCCGCTGACCTCGCCGGGCTCGAGAGCGAAAACCGCATCCTCGAACTCGGGAACCATCGAGCCGCGGGCGAACGTACCCAAGTCACCTCCCCGGGCAGCGCTCGCGTCATCGGAGAATTCCGCGGCCACGTCCTCGAACGCCTCACCGGCCTCAAGCCTCCGACGCGCCTCGGACAGTTTCTCTATGGCGGCACGCTTCGCCGACTCGCTGGGCTTCGGCGTCACGAGTATCCCGGCGAGCCTGAACGCCTCAGGCACCTGCCCGACTTCCTCGCGGTGCTCCTCGTAGTACTTGCCGACCTCGCCCCACGTCACGTCTATCCTGGAGTGCACCTCGCTCCTTACTACTTGTTCGGCAAGAAGACGTCGCTCGATGTCGTCCCGGTAGATCTTCTTGAGATCGTCGAGGGTGATACCCTCCTCCGCGAGAGCGGCCTCGAGGGCCTCGTCGGTCCGGTGCCGCTCGCGGAGCTCGGCCACCCTGCGATCGATCTCAGACGCAAGCTCTCCCTCGCCGAGCTCGATCGAGTCGCGGCGCGCCTTCGCGACGAGAAGCATCTCGTCGACCATCTCGCGGACGATCTCCGACCGGATCCTCTCTCCTTCCGCGCCGGGTACGCTCGCGCCCGTTCTCATCTGGAAGATGTAGAATTCCTCGTCCACCTCGCTCTCAAGGATGATCTCGTCGCCAACGACGGCGGCGATCCCGTCTATGAGCCTGCGCTCCCCTCCTGCCTCCTCCGCCACCGCCGCGGAGGTCACCAACACCGCCACCATCACGGCGGAGAGGAGGATGTGTCCCATCATCTTCGACATCGTGTCTTCCTCCATGGTCCCGGCCTCGTCGCTAGGGCGCTCCAACGTCGCCGTCTTCGGCGGAACCTCTCTCCTCACCATCCGGCGGTGCCTCGCCGACGGTGTCGCTCAGTCTATTCCTCGCAGCGACCCTGAGTGCCGCGGTGTCGACCGCGACCGAGGCTCGGCCGGAGAGATGAGCCAGCCTCTCGTCGAAGGCGGCCCTGCGCTTCTTCGACGTCAGGAAGTTCATCACCGCCGCGTAGCGCGAGTCGAACGTCGGACGCCCCGCACCGGGATGTCTGTCCAGCACCTTGATGATGTGATAGCCGTAGCTGCTGGCTATGACGCCGCTCACCTCTCCCATCTTCAGGGAGAACGCGTCCTCCTCGAGTTCGTGCAGCATCTCTCCGCGCCGCATGTACCCGAGGTCTCCGCCCATCGATGCGGTCTGGTCTATTGAAGAAGCGCTCGCGACGGTCTCGAAGGGAGTGCCGGAGTTGATCTGGTCGAGTTCTCGGTCGGCCTCCTGGCGACTGCGGACGAGAATGTGCGCGAGCCTCACCTGCAGCGAGTAGTCGTTCTCGTGTTCCTCGAAGTAGTTCCTGGCTTCGTCCTCGGCCACGTCCGGAATCTCTTCGATGAACCGCTTGATGTACTCCTCGGCTACGAGCTCTCTCTCGATCTCGCGCAGCCGACGCACCATGGCATCCCCGCCGTCGACACCTTTCCTCACACCCTCCTGATAGAAGAGCTCCGTCTTCACCCACGCCCGGAGCGCCTCCTCCTGATCCTCGAGACTCATGACGGCAAGCAGCTGCTCGGGGATGGAGGCGTAGAACTCATCCGCGGTGAGGGTCGCGTTGCCGACGCGCGCGAGGACGTCGGGGTCGCTCCCCCGACCGCAGGACGACGCACAGACGGCCAGCGCCGACAGTGCGAGGACGATCAAGAGCTTTCTCACGACACCCCCCGTACAGTAGAGGACCGCCTCCATCTCCGGTTAGAACTCGGGGTGAAGGCGGTCCCGTCGTCGGCGTCCTCAAGGATTTCCGGAGCGGCGCGTTCTATGACGTGGTGGTGAACCGCCGGACTTCCTTCTCCTTCTTGGCTTCGGCCGTGTCCTTCATGTACGTGAAATTCTCATCAATCCACTCGATCTCAACCGACGCGCGAATCTCATCGAGGACCGCTTTGAGCCTGTCTTCCTTGCGCTGCGTGATCAGGTAGCTCATCACGATGTCGGCCACCTCACTGAACTCGCGCAGTCTCTCGGGATAGGTCGCGAGGACCTCGACGATCGCGTATCCGCCCGGGGACGGGAACGGCTTACTGATCTCGCCGATCTCGAGGTTGAAAACGATGTCCTGGAGGTAGGAGAGCCTCCGCTCCCCCTGAAGGTAGTTCGCGATGAGCCCGCCACGCGGCTTGCTCCACCCGTCTATCGAGTGCGCTTCAACCACCTCTTCGAACGTCGCCTCGCCCGCGGTCAGCCGCTGGTAGATGAGGTTCGCCTCCG
>JAUWRQ010000124.1 GCA_030610515.1 Candidatus Eiseniibacteriota bacterium
CTTCGAGTGGGCGGTATCTCACTGTGGGCTTCCTCGGGGGACGTTCACGGCTACGGCGCGGCCGGTCGGGGGCGTCGGCATCGCACCCGGCAGCGGACCACCGGTTGGGGCGCGACCCGGCGAGTGCCGGGCCGCGCCTGCTTTCGTGCTAGCTCTTCCTGAGCAGTATGAGTCTGTTCTTTGGTGACGCGAGGGCGTCGACGTCGGCCTTGAATGCGGCGTACGAGTCCGTCGGTACCCTCATCTGCTTGTGCGTGAAATCGACCCGCCACTCGATCGAGTTCGAGGGCTCGTCCCACTCGCACTCCAGGACCATGTCGGCGGACTCGTTCGAAGACGCGAGCGGGTCGGGCATCCTTACGACCTCGTAGCCCTCGGGCAGTGCGATGTCTATCGAGAGCAGGATCCTGTTCTCGCACGGAATCTGGTACGGGTACTTCCGCTCGGCGAGCGTCGGGTAGGACTCGATCGAACCGAAGTCGAACGGGAATCGCGGTATCCTCAGAATCATCATGTCGCCCTGCGAGATCGCGAAGTCCGGCGCGTCGATCGACTGGCGCACCGACACCGGCTCCGTCAGGTCGAGGAGGTTCGAGTGGGAGTGCTCGACGTCCGTGGCGCCCGGTGATACGCCGTGTGCGTAGCCGTCGAAGATCTTCTCCTTCTCGGGCTCCGTGGCGTCCTTGAGCGTCATGCGCGTCTTGCGATCGAAATAGCCCTTGAGATCGGACGCCAGCTCGACCTTCGCCGAGCCGTCGGGGGCGAGTTCGATCTTCATCGTCTTGTCCGCGTGGTTGTTCTCGGGGTCGAACGCGGGGATGCCCACCAGCTCGCCGGTCCCATCGTCCATCACGATGAGCGCCGTGTTCCCCGGGCCCCAGCGCAGGTATCCGTACCTGACGTCGTCGAGGAACGGGTCGAGGAAGTCGTATCCGCCTCCCGAGGGGATCGCCACGAGGAGCCTGTTGAACTGCTTCAGGGCCGGCACCGACTCGATGAACCTTCCCCTCATCTGCCTGACCGCGGCGGGATAGGCTTCGATCCCGGCGGCGCGGAGCATGCTCGTAAGGAGCACGGCCTTGTCGCGTGTGTCCGCGTACTTGTTGGATAGAACCGTCGACGCGTCGTTGGGCTCGTACCCGGCGATCCCGAGGCTCAGATGGACGTTGCGGACGTTCTGTGCCACGTCGAGGAAGATGATCCGCATCTTGTCCTCGTCCGAGGCGGCGCTGCCGCAGAGCTCGGCGACGTGGTCTGCGATGGCCCCGTCGGTTTCCACGTGAGGGTAGAACGCGTCGGCCAGAAACGCCGCCGGCTCGTCCCAGCTTCCGTACGACGAGTACATGACGTGGGGGAGTAGCTCATTCCGCGGGGGCATGTTCCCCTCTTCGACCAGCGCCGGAACGTCCCTGAAGGTGAACGTGAGCTCGCCATCGCCCGACTCCTCGCTGAACTCGATGTCTCCCAGGAGTCCCTCGAAGGTCGAGTACGTCGGCGAGTACGTGCCGGTGGGATAGCGGAGGGTGAACTCGGATACGAGCAGCGGGTCGGTGTCACCCGCGTACTCGACGGCCGAGAAACTCCCGTCTTTCGCCGGAGCCGTCGTCGTGAGGGTCTGGAGGTCCATCGTCGAACCCGGGCCAGCGACCGGGAACGAGATGACCTTCTCGAGGACGTTGGCGTAGATGGTCGCGCCTTCGAGGAAGGCCGGCGTGATGTCGTTGATCCCGTCCTCCTCGACCGCGACCTCCCTGCCGGTCTTGCGGACCGTGACTCCATGCTTCAGCTCAATGGTTGTGCGTTCCGTGTCATAGAGGAACGACTGGTTGCTGTGGCGTTCGCGTCCCATGAGTGTCAGGACGCGGGTGAGCTTGTTCCGCGTCGTCGTGAGCGATCCGTCCTCGGCCACGTCGGTCATCTCCTGGAGGTACAGGAAGAGGGCCGACGCCTCCGGGTACGTCTCCTTGTCGGGCGCGTTCGCCATGAGTTCTGCGATGTCCACATCACGCCACTGTGTCGCCGTGGTGGTCGCGTCCTGGGCCTCCGCTACGGCCAACGATGCCACGAGGGCCAGAGCGACGATTGCGAGTAGTGCCCTCTTCATCTAGCCCTCCTCCTTCATGAGGATGACCTCGCCCTTGATCGACCTTCCGGCCAGCCTCACGGCTTCCTTGAGAGCGATGTAGTCATCAGGCGAGATCTGGAAGTCATCGAGTCCCATGGTCCGCGTGTACCTGACGGCGGCCTTGCCTCCGTTCTCGGACGCGGGGACGAACTCGTACTTCATGGCAAGGCTGATGGCGCCCTGCTCGAAGTCGACGTCGTCGGGGAAGTTGTGGACCGTGTACCCCTCGGGTATCTCGACGAAGCCCTCCTCCTCGACTCCGAGCGTGACGCCCAGCGCTATCGGGTACTTCCGCTCCTCGAGAGCAACGAACCTCCCGAAGAGGATGCCTGACAGGATGTCGAACTCGCCGGACGCGGCGGGAACACGGAACAGGCGGTACGGTTCTGCGTCGAGCGCGTAGTCGTCTATCTCGTACGACAGGACCATGGTGACGGGATCGTAGAGATCCTCATAGTCGGTGATGGTGAAATCGACGAGCCTGGCGCCGGCGTAGAGGCTCTGGACCATCTCCTCCGCCATCATCCTGATCTGCTCGGGACCGACCTGGCCCGCGATGGTGCGGAGGATCTCCTCGTACATGCCGCGGCCGGTGATCGTTACGCTGCCCGCAAGGTCGCCGTCGTCCGAGAGCACCGAGTTATCGGTGATGACGCCCGCGTTCGATGAGGCCGGGACGTGCGGTGTCTTGAGGATGTCTTCTCCCTCTTCCGTGGCCACGAGCACCCATCTGTCGCCCACGTAGGACGCGTAGACCGATCGGCTCATCTCCATCGTCGGGTCGATGAACAGGTACTCGCCGTCCTCGCCCTTGATCGCCACGATGCCGTGCTCGAAGTAGACCGTCGGGATCTCGGTGTCCACTATCCTGCTTGGGTTGATGAAGACGACCCACGCCGGGACTCCGATCTCCTCGAGCATGGTCACCATGAGAACCGCCTTGTCCCTGCAGACCCCGTACTCCTTCTCGAGCGTGTAGGCTGCGAAGTGCGGTTCCAGGAACATGCTGCGGTCCATGGCGATGCCGAGGTAGCGGACGTTCTCGATGATCCAGTAGTGGATGGCCCTGATCTTCTCCTCGGTCGTCGTGAGTCCTTCGGTCACCTCAGCCACAATCTCCTTGACCGAGTCCTCCGCCACGCACTTCTCGTCCGAGAGCTTCCAGCCGAACCGCGACAGCTCCTCCCAGGTTTGGATCGTCGACACGATGAGCCTGGTCGCTACCTGTGGGAACGGGACCATTCCGGGTTCGCGCTCGAGCTTCGCCGTGTTCTCGACCGACCATCTGTAGATGGTCCTGTCGCCGTCGGTCGTCTCGGTGAACACGACCTCTCCGTCCTTCACGACGTGCTTGAGCGGCATTTCCGACGGACCCTGGATGGTGATCGATACGTCGAGCATCGGCTCCACGTACTGCATGAAGTAGAGACCGTTGAAGTGGTCGTCGATGAGGGGCTCGTACGTCTCGTGGAAAAGGACCTCGACGGCGTCGCCGACCTCGAGGCCTGGGAAGACGACGGTCCTCTCTCTGAAGTTGGTTTCGTAGATGTCTATCGCGGCGATCTGCGGAGGCGTCCCGTCGGTGATGAGATCCTCGCCGACTACGATCTCCGTGCCGTCCGCCTTGATGACGCGGGCGAGGACGACCTCGACCTCGCCGTACTGCCGATGGTAGTGGACCGAAGCATCGGCGTTATCGTCTAGACCTTCATCGGTGAGTATCTTCGTGAGCGAGTGTCCGTACTGCTCGTAGGCCCCGCTCTCGTCGAACTTGATGTACGTCTCGTCGAGGACGACGATGGAGTTGGCGTCCGGGTGTTCCTCGAGGCCGCCGGCCTGCTGGAGCAGCACCACCGCCTCGTCCAGTCCGAGCGGCTCGAGCGATGCTCCGGCCGCCTGGGCAAGGACGATGGCGGCCAATGCCGCCAGAAGGCCCGGGAAACATCGTATTCGGGTCCCCATTTCGGCTCCTTTCCGTAGAATGTGCCGGATTTCTGAGGCACGCATATGTAACAGGACACGATTATGCACGTCATGAGGGCGGTGGGCAAGTGGAGGCTCCGGAGCGGCCGCTCCGGTGGCCGCGTGGGTCCGTCCCACGCAGGTCCGGCCTGGCTGGTGCGCCGGTCGCATCCGGCGGCCATTCGATATCCTGGAGGAACGATGTTGGAGCGAGTGTTGACACACAGGCCGCGTGCGGGAGCTCTCCTGCTGGCGGTTTCCGTCGCAGTCGTCGTGCTGGCGTCGTCGGTGGTCGACGTCGCGAGCGCGCAGGAGCGAAGTCCTGCTGCAGGTCAGGGATCGTACGAAATCCCGGTTCCGGCGTGGGTGGCTGACGCGGCGACAGAGCTCAAGCGCGAGTTCGTGATGGGTGTGGCGAGGCAGGCGGTAAGCATGGCCGAGACCAGGGCCACCGAGGAAGTTCAACTCCTGATCGACGCAGCAGACGACGTGTCCGCGGCCGCCGCACGCATCAGAAACACGATGAACACGATCGGCTCGATCGACTCATCGCTGGGCATCCCCGGCATCTCGCGGCTCGTGACCGCTGAGGGAGCGGTGCGCGACACGCTCTTCGGGTTCGTCGTATGGCACGAGTCGGCGGCGGGCGAGAGCCCCGAGATCGCGTCCGAACTCGAGAGGGCGGTCATTGCGATGGTTGGCCTCGGAGAGGCTGCCAAGTCCAACGCGCGTATGCTCGCGAGCAACGCGGATGAGGTGCGGGAGGCGTTGGCTGCGGAGGACTACGCGGCCATCGCGTCGTCTTCCGGCGTGGTCGCGGAAACGACAGGCCAGATCGAGCTCATCGCGGAACATGCGGAGAACGAATCCGCCATCATCGAGGAGATCGTCTGGAGGATACAGGACAGCAACGGCTCGCTTCTTGAGACCGAGTGGGAGCAGGTTCTCCTCGCTGTGAGCGAGACTCGGCGCCTCGCGTCGAGGGTCCGCCCCGCCCTGAAGTCGCTCCGGGACGGACGCGGCGCATCGGAGGCCATCTCGACGGCGCTTCAGGGAATCGTGGAGTCGATCGCCGTCATGGAGGCAGCGCCGAGC
>JAUWRQ010000276.1 GCA_030610515.1 Candidatus Eiseniibacteriota bacterium
CGCCTTGAGTACCTTCTTCCTCCGCCGCCTCGACGCAGGAGCCCCTCTCGCTCTGGCCATCTTGCGTGTCTTCCTTTCCTGACGTTCGGTGGTCTACTTCGGAAGAAGCCTCTCGACGCGCGGCTGATCCGCGGCGTCGATGTATCCGGTCTTCCGCAGGGCGCGCTTCTGGCGCGAGCTCTTCCGGATGAAGAAGTGTCCGCCGTACGCCTTCCTGCGACGGAACTTCCCGCTTCCGGTGCGCTTAAACCGCTTCGCCGCCCCCTTGTGCGTCTTTATCTTCGGCATCGTCCCCCCTGCTCTTCTCCTTCGTCTTCGCGGCCGGCTTCGGGGCCAGGATCATTATCATCGTCCGTCCCTCGGCCCTGATAGGAACCTCCACGTTCGCGACGTCCTCCAGGTCCTTTGTCAGCCGCTCCATCAGCTTACGGCCGAGTTCCTTGTGGGCCAGCTCGCGCCCTCTGAAGATGACGGTGCACTTGACCTTGTCGCCTTCCGCGAGGAACTCCTCCGCGTGTCTCTTCTTGAAGTCGTAGTCGTGCAGCTCGATCTTCGGCCGCATCTTGACTTCTTTGACCACG
The DNA here is from genome assembly GCA_030610515.1 of Candidatus Eiseniibacteriota bacterium. Lineage (GTDB taxonomy): Bacteria > Joyebacterota > Joyebacteria > Joyebacterales > Joyebacteraceae > WJLY01. Next base: position 582 of record JAUWRQ010000276.1, read on the forward strand.
GTGACGTGCTGTCGCTTCTTCGCTTCCTTGGCGCGCTTGTTCATCTGGTACATGTACTTGCCGTAGTCCATGATCTTGCACACAGGGGGTCTCGCTTTCGGCGACACCTCGACAAGATCCAGACCCTTCTCCTCGGCCAGCTCCAAGGCCTCGGAAGTCGGCATTACCCCCACCTGTGTTCCGTCGTCCGTGATCACGCGGACCTGCGCGATCCGGATGCGACGATTGACGCGCGGGGCCTGTATTGACACCGTACCTCCTTCCATCCAACCCTCGGGAGCCGAGCGGGCCCCCAGCAAGACGAAACGGGATGCAAGCTTGAAGATGCATCCCGTCAACGTACCCGGAGAGCGGGCTCCGAGTTCGTGTTCGTAACCTCTTCGGGTCTTCCGCTACGCCCTTGAGGTGAGAAGCGAGATGCCTCTTCTTCGCAAACCGTATTCACGTGTCGACGCCCAAATGCGCTCGTGGGTGACCTCCCCGTCGGTACTGAACGGCCAGACGCCGCCGGACCGGCGAGCCTCAGGGTCTCGATCGAATGGTGGGCGATACTGGACTCGAACCAGTGACTTCTTGCATGTCAAGCAAGCACTCTAACCAGCTGAGCTAATCGCCCATGCCCGAAGGAGGTCCACCCGGACCCCCTCCAAACCTATAAGTTATCTGATGCCGTCCGGCATGTCAAGTCGAAAGGGGTCCTAGCCTTGGGGCCTTCTCATCGCGACGACCCGGAGTTCAGTCATCTCCTGAATGGAGTGGCGTGGCCCCTCCCGGCCAAGCCCGCTCGCTTTCTCGCCGCCGTAGGGCATGAGGTCGACGCGGAAGGTGGGGACGTCGTTCACCATGACGCCTCCGCAACGGATCTCGTGGACGGCCCTCAGGACGTCCTCCAGGCGGTCCGAGTAGATCCCGGCCTGGAGGCCGTATCGGGACGCGTTGACGGCGTCGATGGCCTCCCCCAGCTCGCGGTAGGCCCGGACGGCCATGACGGGCGCGAACGCCTCGTCCTTCCACAGCCTCGCTGCGTCCGGAACGTCCACGAGAACTGAGGGAGCCAAGAGCGTGCCGTCGCGCTTCCCGCCCGTGAGCAGGCGGCCTCCCATCCTCATGGCCTCCGAGACCCACTCCTCCGCGCGCACGGCGTTCGACTCGTCGATCATGGGACCGACGTCGGTCGACTCGTCGAGCTGGTCGCCGCACCTGAGGCGTGAGGCCGTCTCGGCTGCCACGGAGAGGAAACGCTCCACGACCGACTCCTGGACGAGCACCCTCTGGACCGAGATGCAGACCTGTCCCGCGAGCGCGAATGCGGCCAGCGCGGAGCGCTCCGCCGCGGCCTCGACATCGCAGTCGTCGGTCACGATGACGGCCGCGTTCGAGCCGAGTTCCATCGCGAGCTTCTTGAGTCCCGCCCTTCGCGTGATGGCGAGCCCGACCTCGGCGCTCCCCGTGAACGTGACGACGCGCGGCCTGGGGTCGGCCACGAGCGCGTTCCCGACGGCGTCTCCGGGGCCCGTCACGACCGAGACGGCCTCCGGAGGAAGACCGCACTCGAGGAGGATGCGGCCGAGCTCGAGGGCCGTCAGCGGCGTGTACGACGCCGGCTTGAGAACGACCGCGTTGCCCGCCGCGACGGCGGGACCCACCTTGTGCGCGACGAGATTCAGCGGGAAGTTGAAGGGCGTGATGGCCACGACCACGCCGACCGGTACCCGGAGATAGAAGCCGAATCGGTCGCCGCCCGTGGGCGCCGCATCGAACGGGACCATCTCGCCCGCAAGCCGTCTGGCCTCCTCGGCGGAGACGCGGAACGTCTCGACGGCCCTCATCACCTCGCCGCGCGCCTCGCGAAGGGTCTTCCCCGACTCCGAGGCGATGAGAGTCGCGAGGTCCGTCTCCCGCCTGCGGAGCGTCTCGGAGACGCGCAGGAGGATCTCCGCGCGCTCGAAACGACTCATCCGCTCCATGATTGCAGCGCCCCGCGCCGCGGCGCTCAGAGCATCACTCACCTGCTGGGGTTCGGCGTGCGGAACCTGCGCGAGCACCGAGCCGTCGTAGGGGTTCTCGACGGCCACCGTCCTGCTCGAGACAACCTCTCGTCCGGCTATGAGCATTCCGGGAGTCCGCTTCACTCGCTCACCTCGAGGTCGCCCTCTATCTCACGGACGGTGACCTCTCGCGCGTTCGGATGTGCGAGGATGTGTTTCGCCACGGATTTCAGGAGCATCCGTTCGACCGTGCGGCCGAGATTGCGCGCGCCGTACTCGCGGCTCGCGCCCTTCTCCACCAGCGCGGCCACGGCGCCATCGGTGATGTGCAACTGGATGGAGCGCTCGGACAAACTCGCGCGGATGTCCTCCAGAAGGACCCCGACGATCTCGCGGAGCGCATCCTCCGAGAGCGGGTCGAAGAGAAGCACCTCGTCGATACCGTCCATGAAATCAGGCGGGAAAAACGCCTCGATGGCTTCCTTC
>JAUWRQ010000220.1 GCA_030610515.1 Candidatus Eiseniibacteriota bacterium
CGACAAGGGCTATGTCCTCTATGCCGACCGGAGAGACGGATCGGAGTCGGGCGTCTTCGAGAGCGACGACATCGAGTTCTTGGGCGCCGCGGCGCGGATGCTCTCGCTTCTCCACGGCGAGCGCGACAACCGCTCCGGTTCCGCGATCGTCGCTGGCGATGACGTAGGGCATCGCTCCAGCGAGTTCGTCACTCGAGACCCAGGCATGCTCGACATTCTCGCGACCGTCGAGCGTCTGCGCGGGAGCGACATCCCCATCCTGATACTCGGGGAGTCAGGCGTCGGAAAGGACGTGCTCGCGAGGGCGGTTCACGGCCGAGGCGGCCGCTTCGTTGCGCTGAACTCCGGGGCGATTCCTCCGAACCTCCAGGAGAGCGAGCTTTTCGGCCACGTAAAGGGTGCCTTCACCGATGCGGACAGAGACAGAGACGGTCTCATCGCGGCGGCGGCCGGGGGGACTCTCTTCCTCGACGAGATCGGTGAGATGAGTACCGAACTGCAGGTGAAGCTACTACGCTTCCTGCAGAGCGGAGAATACAGACGAGTTGGCGAGAGCGTTGTGAGAACGAGCGACGCGCGCGTCATCTCCGCGAGCAATCGCGACCTCAGGGAGGAAACCCGGAGCGGGAGATTCAGGAGCGACCTCTACTACAGGCTCAGCACGTTCATCATCGAGATACCTCCCTTGAGGGCCAGGCCTCAGGACATCCCGCTCCTGATGGAGCATCTCCTGGAGCTGTACTGCCGGATGGAGAACAGGAGTGTCCAGGGGTTCAGCGCGGAGGTACGCGAGCTCTTCCTGAACTACGACTGGAGAGAGAACAACGTTCGTGAGCTCGAGAATGATGTGCGCCGCGGCGTCGCGCTGTGCGAGGACGGCGGTGTCATTGGGATCGACCACCTCCGGCCGGAGCTGCGAGCCCATCGCGACGCGGTACTGCGCTCGCAAGGACGGGTCGGAGACGACTTCGTGTCCCTCAGGGACGAGATCGAGGCACTCGAGCGCACGCGCATCGCCGAGGCCCTCGTCCGGAGCGGGCACAGCAAGCGCAGGGCGGCCGTCGAGCTCGGGCTCTCGAGGACCGGGCTCTACACGAAGCTCCGGAAGTATGGGATGAGCTAGGGGAGGGTGCGCCGGGGGCCGCAGACACTCGAAGCCCCAGGCGATCTCCAGTCGAGCGGCAGCACCTGTCTCTCAAGACATCGAATCGAAGCCGGGCCGAGATGACCCGGCTTCCTTCTTGTCCCGATGCTCCGCGGGGGTCTTCTCCCTCAACATCCGCGCGGAGCGCCGCTCCGATGCCTCGTTGCGGTCTCTGTTCTTGACCAGTATTGACGTCACAGTCACGACACTCTGTCGTGATCGTGACGTTCGCGTAACTCACTGTGGGGATGCACGTTATCGGGTCATCCGAGCGTACGGCGTTCCGAGCTGTCGTAGATGCTTCAACCGAGTGTCGACCGGCCTTCGCGGAGTGCACCCCACTGTCCGTGTAACGTCCTTGTATGTCATGAGTTACGCGATCTCGCACGGCTCGCGATTCCCGCCGGGGTTCCCCACTTATGGCACACTCCATGCCCTATTGGAAGGTAGAGTGCGGCGGCTGATGCGGGAGCCTCTCGAGGTACAAGAGAGGTGAAGGAGGGGAGACCCGAAGGCAGGTGTTCCAAAGAGGGCTCCCCTCCGACTGGCACTGATCTTTGACAAGCAGACAAGGTCCTTCGCGCGCCACTTGCAGGCAGCGGAGCCTCCCGTTGGCGATCGGGTCGCTCCTGAGGCCGTGGCGAGTCTCTCCTCCTCTCTCAACTCCTCTCTACGCGCTGGGACTGGCGGGTCCGTTGGCTCTTTGTCGTGGTTGCCACCACTCACTGAGTCCTCCGTCTGGATGGGCGGCAAGGACTGCCGGCGGACCCGCTCAGAATTCTGGCTCGCGGTTTATCAGCGGGATTACGGAGGGTCGATTCGTTCTCTTCCCTCAGCCCATTGAGACCGTGGATTCCGAACTGGGGGGTCAGGGGTCCGCAGGCTGCGAGTCATGAACGGGAAGCCCGGGTGAAGTTACCCGGGCTTCTTCGCGTTCTAAGGGGGCGAGTCGCGCATGCGGGGAGTCGTGCCTGCGCGGGCGGACGGCTAGTCGCCGGTGCGGTCGTTCTCGTCCGTGTGACCGTTGTCGTAGTGGCCGACCAGCTTGACTGGATCCCCTGACTCGTCGAGGACCACTTCGAGGCGGAAGTACTCGAGGTTGTCGAATGCGAAAAGCGTCTCGGTCATCGGGATGGCCGCTCTAATCGGACCCTCCTCCCGCTGATAGAGGAGCCTGCCGTCCTCGACCCGGAGCTTCCTCGGCCCGTACTGCCCAGCGTAGCTCAGAAGCACGCTCTCGCTCACCTCGGCCGGTTCGAGTCTCGCTCTGAGCCCCTCGATGGCCCAGCCGAACGTGAACCTCGCGTCGTCGTTCTCCTCCTCGTCCAGGAGCTTGGTCAACGCCTCGAGGTACGCCCGGTCGAGTGCGGCGTCCGCCGGAACCTCGATGTCCGGCGTGACGCCCGTGCCCTCCCAGTTCGTGCCGGAGATGGGGTTGACGGCCCGGGCATATGGGATCGTCATGCCGCAGTTCAGGCTGGGGAAAAGCCTGTACTGGATGGGGTGCGCCCCGCCACCCGTCGTCTCGCCGACGATCGTCCCGCGCTCGAGGTTCTTGACGTTGTAAGTGAACTCCTCGGCGCCCGAGAACGTGTACGCGCTCGTGAGTACGTAGAGGTTCACGTCTTCCATGCGTGGGCCGGGGACGTAGGTGGCAGACCAGTACTGCTCGATCGAGTCACCCTGTCTGGTGTGGAAACTGTTGAGGTGCGTCGGCTCCTCCAGCAGGTATCCCATGATGTACTGGATGAGCGAAGGGCTGCCTCCGCCGTTGTTCCTGAGGTCGACGATGAGGGCGTCCGTGTGGGCGAGGAAGTTCATGGCCGCGGTCGCGGTCGGACCGGCGAGCGAGGCGTCAGTGAATCCATCGAGGCGAAGGTAGCCGACGTTGCCATCCATGACCTCGGCCTTCCGGAACTGGAAGTTGGCTCTCTCCAGCTGTTCCATCCGCCGCTCACGCTGGAGCTCCGGGTCCTCTTCCTCCTCCTGTGCCTCCGCGATGAACTGGTCGCTCGCGTAGCGGACTCCGAGATGTCTGTCTCCGCTGATCTCGCGCAGGTCTTCGGTGAGAGCCATCGCGAACTCGGCGACAGTGGCAAGCTCGTCGTAGTCGCCCCTCCTGAGCTTCTCGCGCAGTCCGTCCTCCATTCGAAGGGCAACGTCCTCGAACACGTATCCGTCGTTCAGGGCAACGGTCACCGAGTCGACGATCGCCCCGCGGAGATCCGCGGTGGCGGGAACCTGCTGCTCGTCTCCGGGCGTCTGCGCGGCCGATTGACCCGTGAACAGGAGTGCCAGCGCGCCGAGCGCGAAGATGTAGCCGAGGCTCCTTCTCAGTCTGATCATCCTCCTCCCAAACTCCATCTCGCAGCCTCCTCTTCTCGAGAGCCGCGCCCCGCCCATTGCTTCGACCCGGCATACGGCGGGCGGGGCGACGCTCTCTCTTGGGGGTCTTGGGTCGCCAGGTTGCAGTTCGTAGTCTTTGACACTGGCAGCGCGCGAATGGTTTCGGCTGTTGGGCGGAAC
>JAUWRQ010000252.1 GCA_030610515.1 Candidatus Eiseniibacteriota bacterium
AATAATCCCGTGCCGTTTGGGACAGACCTCCCTTGGGAGCTGTCATGATCTTCCTCTGTGCGTTCGGACTGTCGGTTCTCGCCGTGCTCGCCCTGACTCCCGCGGTCCGCAGTCTCGCCAAGCGCCTGCGCTTTCTGGACCACCCCAGCATGAGTAAGGTCCATCTGACGCCCACACCCCTGATGGGCGGTATCGCCGTTGCGCTCGCCAGCCTGGCCTCGGCGGCGGCGGCGCTCGCCCTCATGGACTGTCCGTACAGCGCCCGCATCGTCGGCTTCCTCTCGGGCGGCCTCATGGTCATCGTCTTGGGGCTCGCCGACGACGCCAACGGCATGAGACCGGTCACGAAGCTGACCGGTCAGACCGTCGCAGCCGCCGTCATGCTCCTGTCCGGAGGGGTTACCGGGCTTCCCATCCCCATGATCATAGGCTTCCCGCTTGCCCTCTTCTGGATGGTGGGCCTCATGAACGCCTTCAACTTCCTCGACAATATGGACGGCATCACAGCGGGGTTGGCGGCCATCGCGAGCTTCGGGATCTTCTCGCTCGCGCTCGGGAACGGCCACACGTACACGGCGATTGCCGCCATCGCGGTGGCGGGAGGGGCACTCGGGTTCCTGCGCTACAACTTCTCACCGGCGTCGATCTTCCTCGGCGACGCGGGGAGTCTTTTCCTGGGCTACGTCGTCGGCGGGCTCTCGCTGCGGGCGGTGGCCTACGCGGAGGCTGGTTCTCCGGCGCTCCTGCGTCCGGTGCTGATGCTCGGCTACCCGATCTTCGATGCCTTCCTCGTAACGGCGTCGAGGGTCGTCGAGGGGCGCGACGTCGCTCGGGGCGGCAAGGACCACAGCTCGCACAGGCTGGCCCGTTTGGGGCTCACGCCCAGGCAAACGGCCGTCACGATCTATCTGATATCGGCCTCACTCACCGGGGCCGCGATATACCTCTCGCTCTTCCACGCAGGCAGGCCGAACCTCGTCGCGGTGACAACGCTCGCGGCGGTCGTCGGCATGGCCTTCCTGGGGCTCCGCCTCGTGCGGGTCCCCGTTCCCGAGAAGGCTCTCTCGATGCTGCGCGAGATGGGGACGCACGACGCCCTCATCGAGCCTGATGACGAGGACCTCCTCGTGCTCAGCCTGCCCGCGCGCGGCTCGTCGTCCGACGAGCAGTCTGCGCCCGCGGCGGAGCGATCCCGGGAGACAGTCGAGGCGCGCTGAGGCGGACGCGCCGATAGCCAATCCTGCAACCGGTGGATCCGGACATGCTGGATCTAAAGTACATACGCGGCAACCCCGACGTCGTCAGGAAGGCCATCGCGGACAAGCGCGAGGCCGCCGATCTGGACGGGCTCCTCTCGTTCGACGAGGAGCTGCGCGCGCTCATCGTCAAGGCCGACGAGCTCAAGCAGGAGCGCAACGTCGAGAGCGAGCGGATCGCCGAGCTCACGAAGAAGGGCGAGGACGCGTCCGAGCCCATTTCGCGCATGCGCCAGGTGTCCGCCCGGATCAAGGAGTACGACGAGCGAATGGCGTCGCTCCGTGCCAAGCTTCACGCGCTCGAGCTGACGATCCCGAACATCCCCCACGAGTCGGTGCCGGTGGGCACCGACGAGGAGGACAACGTCCTCGTGCGCGAGTGGGGAGAGCCCAGGTCACTCTGCGCTTCGCCCGTCCCGCACTGGGAGGTCGGCGAGAATCTCGGAATCCTCAATCTCCCCGCGGCGGCCAAGATCGCGGGATCCGGGTTCATCTGCTTCGTCGGCCTGGGAGCGCTCCTGGAGCGTGCGCTCATCAGGTTCATGATCGACGTCCACACGAAGGAGCACGGCTACACCGAGGTGTCGCCGCCGTTCGTGGCGAACAGGGACGCGATGACCGGGACCGGTCAGCTTCCGAAGCTCGAGAGCGATATGTACCACTGTGGCGAGGACGATCTCTTCCTGGTACCGACCGCGGAGGTGCCCGTCACGAACATCCACCGGGACGAGATCATGGAACCCGGCCGCGTCCCTGTCCGCTACGTCGCGTACACGCCCTGCTTCCGCAGGGAGGCGGGGTCGTACGGGAAGGACACCAGAGGGCTCATGCGCGTTCACCAGTTCGACAAAGTCGAGATGTTGAAGTTCGTTGAGCCCGAGACCTCGTACGACGAACTCGAGACGCTCGTAGCGAACGCCGAGGCAATACTACAAAGGCTCGAGCTGCCCTATCGGGTCAAGACGTTGTGCACGGGCGACCTCTCGTTCGCGGCGGCGAAGTGCTACGACATCGACGTGTGGGCGGCGGGAGTGGGAGCGTGGCTCGAGGTCTCGTCCTGCAGCAACTTCGAGGACTTCCAGGCAAGGCGCTCCGGCATCAGGTACCGCCCCGCCGAGGGTGAGAAGGCCAGGTTCGTTCACACCCTGAACGGCTCAGGCGTAGCGTTGCCCAGAACCGTCATCGCGATTCTCGAGAACTACCAGACAGCGAACGGCGGAATCACGATCCCCGACGCGCTGCGTCCCTACATGGACGGTGTTGCCGAGATCTCCTGAAGTTCCCGCGGGGCGATAAGCGTCTCGAAGAGAGAGTTCTGCCGACCTGGGCCGGGGGTGAAGCTCTCCCGGCCGTCGTCTTGACACCCCCGGCTGGCGTGCTAGACTGTTAATGGACTGTCCCATCGGGAGTTACGGAAGGAAAGTGGCTGACGTGAGCAAGCGCAGAAGCAGCGGTCTTGCGGACCGGGGAACGTCTCGCTCGCGGGCGTACGTCTTCGTGGCCGTGTCCATCCTGGCCATCGCTATCTTGCTGTACACGAACGGCCTCATCAGGCGTCTCGAGATGCAGGCGGCTACGTTGTCGCGCTCGATGGCGGGTCTCTGTGCGAGTGCGACGTACGCCGCCCGCGAGAACGAGGAGCTCCGCGCCATATTCACGGAGCTCATCGAGTCGATCGATTTCCCGATCGTCATCACAGACGTCAGGGGCGTCCCGATCACGTGGAAGGGGATCCCGATCGACCTCGACCCGGAGGACGTGAGCCACGAGGACTATCTGAACGCCACCGTCGAGAGCACCGACGACACTCCCTTCGGGGAAGTGTTCGCGTTCGTCCGGGAGCTCGACCGCAACCATGCGCCCATCCCGATGACTCACATCGGCGCGTCCGACATCCACGGCTACATCCACTACGGGGAGTCGAGCATGATCCGCGAGATGCGCTACGTCCAGGTTCTCGAACTCCTGGCGTTCGGAGTGCTCGTGTTCCTCGGCTACCTGGGTTTCCGGAACGCGAAG